>NZ_CAJCKD010000040.1:0-32228 GCF_903970855.1 Curtobacterium sp. ME12 | reverse complement strand
AAGGTGTGGGCCCCGTGGGGCTCGAACCCACGACCCTCGGATGAAAAGCCGGCGTTCAGGAAGGTGTGGGCCCCGTGGGGCTCGAACCCACGACCCTCGGATGAAAAGCCGGCGTTCAGGAAGGTGTGGGCCCCGTGGGGCTCGAACCCACGACCCTCGGATTAAAAGTCCGGTGCTCTACCAACTGAGCTAGAGGCCCTCACCCGCAAGGCTAGCGGGTGAGGGCCTCTGGGACAGAACCTTGCGGACGGGTCAGCCCCGGCGCCCGGTGAGCGTCCGCAGCAGCCACGCGATGACCGCGATGATCAGCAGCACGATGCCGACGTAGAGCAGGAACTTCAGGCTCGCGGCGAACCCGCCGACGAACAGCAGGATGACTGCGATCACAGCCAGGATGATGAGCAGGGCGTTCATGGAAGATCCTCTCCTTCACGTGCAGGGAGGAGCGCCTCCCTGCCGCAACACGGTACGCGTGGCACAGCCGTTGCGTTCTGGGCGAACGGGATGCGGGCGTGTCACCGGCCGCGCCTACACTGCTGCGGTGCCTCGCGATCACCACCGTCCCGTCCACTTCACCGACGCCGAGTTCGCTGCCATCCAGGGCGGTGAGGACCCGGCGCTCGTGAACCGTGTCGCGCACGAGACCGCGAACGCCCTGCTGCACCGGGTGCGCGAGGACCCGGACCCGGCCGTGGTCGAGCGACTCGTCACCTACACCGACGTGCACGGCATCGACGCCATCGCGGAACTGTGGGCACGGGTCGGGGCGCACACCCTGCCGGGGGCGCTCTGGCGGGTGTACCTGGTCCGCATCGTGATCCGGCAGAACCCGGAGGAGATCGCGTACCTGTTCGAGCGGGGCACGGCGCAGATCGGCACGATCGACCAGGCGGTCGCGGGTGTCGAGGAGCCGACGGGCCCGGCCGAGATCCTGACGCTCGCCGACCGCATCCTGCACGGCCTGTACACGGGCGACCTCGCTGTGGCGCTCGACCGCGGGGCGTCGTTCTGCCGTCTGACCGCCGCCGGCGCGACCGCCGTGGCGGACGAGTCCGACCTGGTGGCGTCCGAGCGGGCGAGCGAACTCACGACGCGGGCGCTCCGCCTGACGGAGCTGGCGGCCGACCTGACCGAGGCGGCGGCGCTCTGGCGCCGCGACAGCCTGGACTGAGCGAGCGGCGGGGCGGACCCGCACCGGACCTCCAGGCCGAGCGCTGAAGGGCAGAGAAAGACCGGGCCGCAGAAGCGCCTCTCGGCGCGAGGCCGCTCGAAGCGGCGAATTTTGGAGCCCGGGGCTTGCTGCGGCCCGGCGACACCAAGTCTACGAGACGTCGGCTGATCACTCGACCCTGTTCACTCATGGTGGACAGAACCAGCCCGGGCGTGCCCGCGCGCGTGCCGAGTGTGCCCGCGCCCCCCTGTGCCGACCCGCCGCGCCCATCCCGCCGAGAAATGCCGACCCCCATCCAATCCACAGCGGGGACCGCGCCGAATCATCTGCGTGACGGACGGAATGCCCGTCACGAAGCGAGAGGCCCGGTGTGACCCGGACCGGCACCGCCGGTCAATTCCCTGTGGGTCACGCCGGCCCCTCGTCTCGATCGCCCATGCGGGGGCTTCGTGCTCACCGCCTGGTCAACGAAAGCAACCGAGAGGAGGGAAACCTGCAATGCTTGCCCTTGTGGATAGCGACACCGAACGCTGGAGCTCGTCAGAGCCAGCTCAGGCATCGCCGGACGACCTCCTCGCCCGGGTCGCCGCCGGTGACCAAGCCGCCTTCGCGGACCTCTACGACGCACTCTCCGGTCGGGTCCTCGGTCTGATCACGCGACTCCTCCGGGACCGCGCGCAGTCGGAAGAGGTCACGCAGGAGGTCTTCCTGGAGGTCTGGCAGCAGGCCACCCGCTTCGACCGGAAGCGCGGCACGGCCGCCAGCTGGGTCCTCACCATGGCCCATCGCCGAGCGGTCGACCGCGTCCGTGCCTCGCAGTCGTCTCACGACCGCGACACCAAGATCGGCATCCGCGACCTCGAGGCCGGGTTCGACCAGGTCTCCGAGTCCGTCGAGATCCGCATCGAGCACGAGCGCGTCGGCCGGGCGCTGGCGAAGCTCACCGAGTTCCAGCGGCAGGCCGTGCAACTCGCGTACTACGGCGGCTACTCGCACAGCGAGATGGCCGAACACCTCGGTGTCCCCATCGGCACCGTCAAGACCCGTCTCCGTGACGGGATGATCCGACTCCGAGACGAGATGGGGGTGACCTCATGACCGAACGCCACGACGACCCCGCACTGATGACGGGTTCCCACGCACTCGACGCGCTGTCCGACGACGAGCGCGCACTCCTCGAGGACGCCCTCCGGACGTCCCCCGAGCTGCAGGCCGAGAACGACTCGCTGCGCGAGACCGCGCTGCAGCTCGCCTACGCCGTCGCACCGATCGAGCCCCCCGCGTCGCTCAAGGCGTCGCTGCTGGCCCAGATCGCCACGACCCCGCAGGCCGCGCCCCTCGCCGACACGACGGTCGACCAGACCCCGGTCGCCGGGACCACCTCCGTCCAGGAGGCGCGCCCCGAGCCCGCCGGGCACGTCGCCTCGATCGCCGACGGTCCCACCGCCGGTGGCCGGGCATCGTCCGAGGCCCGCCGCCGCTGGTTCCAGCGTCCGGCGGTCATGCTGACGGCCGCAGCCGCCGTCGCCGCGGTCTTCTTCGGCGGACTCGGCGTCGGGTCGATCTTCGACCCGAACGGGTCCGGCACCGGCACCACGCAGGCCTCGAGCGGCCTCGACCGCATCTACGCAGCCTCGGACTTCCAGCGCACCACGACCAAGGTCGCGGGCGGCGGATCCGCGACGGTCGTGTGGTCGAACGACCTCGGCAAGTCCGCGGTGATCCTCGACGGTGTCGAACAGGCGCCGAAGGGCAAGACGTACGAGCTCTGGTACATCGGCTCCGAGGAACAGGGCGGCACCATCAAGTCGGCCGGCCTGGTCGACGGTGCGGCCGACGGTGTGCACTCCGCTGTGCTCAAGGGTGCGATGTCCGAGGGCGCGACGATCGGCATGACGGTCGAGCCCGAGGGCGGTTCCGAGCAGCCGACCACCTCGCCGATCATGGCGGTCCCCACCACCACGGCGTGACGCCTCGGCGGTCCCGCTGGACCGCCACCGACGCAGAACGACGAAGCCGCTGTCCCACGACAGCGGCTTCGTCGTTCCGCGTCCGCCTCGGCACGCTGCCGGCGCTCCGGCGTGACCACGGAGGCCCGGTGCGCGTCCGTGGCGGACGTGCACCGGGCCTCCAGGCAGTCCGTCAGCGCGACGGACGGATGCCGATCAACCGAAGCGACCCGAGACGTAGTCCTCGGTGGCCTGCACGGACGGGTTCGAGAACATCGTCGCGGTGTCGTCGAACTCGATGAGCTTGCCGGGGGCGCCGGTACCGGCGATGTTGAAGAACGCCGTCTTGTCGCTGACGCGCGACGCCTGCTGCATGTTGTGGGTCACGATCACGATCGTGAACTCCTTCTTGAGGTCCTCGATCAGGTCCTCGATGGCCAGGGTCGAGATCGGGTCGAGGGCCGAGCAGGGCTCGTCCATCAGGAGCACGTCCGGCTCGACCGCGATCGCGCGGGCGATGCAGAGACGCTGCTGCTGCCCACCGGACAGGCCCATACCGGGCTTGTCGAGGCGGTCCTTGACCTCGTTCCACAGGTTCGCACCCTGCAGCGAGCGCTCGACGATGTCGTCGGCCTCGGACTTCGAGACGCGCTTGTTGTTCAGCTTCACACCCGCCAGCACGTTGTCGCGGATCGACATCGTGGGGAACGGGTTCGGACGCTGGAAGACCATGCCGACCTGACGACGGACGAGCACGGGGTCGACGCCGGCGCCGTACAGGTCGTCGCCGTCGATCTTGACCGAGCCCTCGACCCATGCGCCGGGGATGACCTCGTGCATGCGGTTCAGGGTGCGGAGGAAGGTGGACTTGCCGCAGCCCGACGGGCCGATGAAGGCCGTGACGGTGCGGGGCTCGATGGTGATGTCGACACCCTCGACCGCCTTGAACTTCGAGTAGTAGACGTTGAGGCCGTCGACCTCGATGCGCTTGGACACGTTGATCCTTCTGGGTGGGTGGTGTCGCTGGTTCCGCGGGGGCGGAGGGTCAGCGGCTGAGCTTGGGGGCGAAGAGACGGGTGATGAACCGGGCGAGCAGGTTGAGCAGCATCACGATCAGGATGAGCACCAGGGCCGCGGTCCAGGCCCGGTCGACGAACGGCACCGGGTTGGCGCCCTGCTGCGAGTACTGCGTGTACGCGTACACCGGCAGGGTCATCATCGGGTCACGGAACAGGTTGTAGTTCATGCTCGCGGTGAAGCCGGCCGTGACGAGCAGCGGGGCGGTCTCACCGATGACGCGGGCGATCGAGAGCATGACACCGGTGGTGATGCCGGCGAGGCTGGTGGGGAGCACGACCTTGAGGATCGTGAGGTACTTCGGCACCCCGAGGGCGTACGAGGCCTCGCGGAGTTCCATCGGGACGATCTTCAGCACCTCTTCGGTGGAGCGCACGACGATCGGGATCATCAGCACCGACAGCGCGACGGAGCCGACCAGGCCGAAGCGGGCACCCGGGCCGAGGAACAGCGCGAAGAGCGCGTAGGCGAACAGACCGGCGACGATCGACGGGATGCCCGTCATGACGTCGACGAAGAACGTGATGCCCTTCGCCAGTGCGCCGCGACCGTACTCGACCAGGTAGATCGAGGTGAGCAGGCCGATCGGCACCGAGATGAGCGCCGCGAACAGCGTGATCTCGAGCGTGCCGATCAGGGCGTGGACCGCGCCGCCGCCCTCGGAGATGACCCCGCGCATCGAGTACGAGAAGAAGTTCGCGTCGAAGCGGGCGACGCCCTTGGCGATGACCGTCCAGAGCAGCGACACGAGCGGCAGGACCGCGATGACGAACGCCGTGACGACGAGCGAGGTGACCAGGCGGTCGACCGCCTTGCGGCCGCCCTCCACGATGCGCGAGATGACGACGATGAGGACGTCGAACAGGACCGTGCCGAGGAAGATCGCGGCCACGATGTTGAAGTCCTTGACGGCGCCACCGGCGTTGAGCAGGGCGAAGACCAGGACGAGGGCGACCCAGCTGCCGACGAGCAGCAGCCACGGGACGGAGGCGTGCAGCTTGCCGTTGGCGTAGACGTTGCCGGCGGTGCCGGTCTGACGGAGCGCGAGGGACATCGGGTGCGACCTCTCAGCTGACTCGGCTGCGGACGATGTACCGCGCGAGCATGTTGATGACCAGGGTGATGACGAAGAGGATCAGACCCGACGCGATGAGCGCGTTCAGTGCCGTACCGGATGCCTCGGCGAACTGCAGGGCGATGTTCGCGGCGATCGTCGAGGGGTTCTGCGACGTCAGCATCTGGAACGTGACGTTCGTCGAGACCGACAGCACCAGCGCGATCGCCATCGTCTCGCCGAGCGCACGACCGAGGCCGAGCATGATCGCCGACACGATGCCGGACTTCGCGAACGGCAGGACCGACAGGCGGATCATCTCCCAGCGGGTCGCGCCGAGTGCCAGGGCCGCTTCCTCGTTGAGCGTCGGGGCCTGCAGGAAGATCTCACGCATGACCGCGGTCATGATCGGGATCGCCATGACGGCGAGGACGATCGACGCGGTCAGGATCGTGCGGCCGGTGCCGGACACCTGGCCGGAGAACAGCGGGAACCAGCCGAGGTACTCGTTCAGGAACACGTAGAACGGCTTCACCAGGGGCGCCAGCACGGCGATGCCCCAGAGGCCGTAGACGACCGACGGCACCGCGGCCAGCAGGTCGATCACGTAGCCGAGGACGGGCGCGAGTCGACGCGGCGCGAAGTGCGAGATGAACAGGGCGATCCCGAGGGACAGCGGCACGGCGATCACGAGCGCGATGAGCGCGGACCAGACGGTGCCGAAGACCAGGGGGCCGACGAAGTCCCAGAAGTTCGTGGCCTTGCCCGGCAGCTCGCCGACCTTGGCGGAGAAGGCCGGGATGCTCTGCCAGACGAGGAACGCGGCGACGAGCACGAGCACGAAGAGGATGAGGCCGCCGGCGATGACCGAGGCTGCGGAGAAGACGCGGTCGCCGACACGGACGACGGCCTTCGGCTTGATCGGGGTGACGGTGGCCCCTGGCTGGGCCGGTGCGGTCGTCATGGGGTACTCCTGTCGGAGGGACGCCGGGGGAGGCGACGGGTTCTGGGGTGGTGGTGCGCGTCCGGGCGGGGTGGTCCTGGACGGCTGAGTGCCCGGACGCCGGTCAGGTGGGTGGGACCGGCGTCCGGGCGCTCAGGGGGCCTTACTTGATGGACGCGACCGCGTCCTTGGCCTTCGACGCGAGGTCGGAGGAGAGGGCGGCCGACTTGGCCTCCTTGGCAGCGGCGTCCTGAGCGGCGCTCGAGACGACGTAGTCGAGGTAGCCCTTCACGAGCTCGGCCTTGTCGGCGTCCTTGTACTCCTGGCACGCGATGGCGTAGGAGACGAGGACCAGCGGCCAGGCACCGTCAGCGGTGTCCTTGCGGTCGATGTCGATCGCGAGGTCGTTGTCCTCACGGCCGGTCGCGATCTTCGAGTCAGCGACGACCTGCGCGGCACCGTCGGCCGAGAGCTCGGTCGCCTTGTCGCCGACCATCAGCTTCGCGCGGTCGAGGTCACCCGCACCGGAGTCGTCGATGTAGGTGATGGCGTTGGTGGCGTTGCCCATCGCGGAGGCGACACCGGAGGTGCCCTTCGCGCTGTCACCGACCGAGTACGGGAAGGTCTGGCTGGGCTCTTCGGTCCAGACGTCCGAGGCGTTCGCGGAGACGTACTCCGAGAAGTTCTGCGTGGTGCCCGAGTCGTCGGAGCGGTGGACGACCGTGATGTCGGCGTCCGGCAGCTTCGCGTCCTTGTTCAGGTCGGCGATCTGCGAGTCGTCCCACTTGGTGATCTTGCCCGAGAAGATGCCCGCGATGGTCTTCGCGTCGAGGGTCAGGTCGCTGACGCCGTCCACCTTGTACGCGATCGCGATCGGGGAGATGTAGACGGGGATGTCGATGCCCTTGGTGTCCGCCTTGCAGGACTCGAAGGTGCCCGAGAGCTCCTCGTCCTTCAGCGCGGCGTCGGAACCGGCGAAGTCCGCGGCACCCGACATGAAGTTCTCGCGGCCGGCGCCAGAGCCGTCCGGGGTGTAGTTCACCGTGACGCCCGAGGCCTCGTTCTGGAAGCCGGCGGCCCAGGTGGCCTGCGCGGTCTGCTGTGCCGACGAGCCGGAGCCGGTCAGGGTGCCGGAGAGCTTCGAGTAGTCGCTGCCGCTGGTGGAGGAGGACTCGGTGCTGCCCGCGTCCTCGTTCGCCGCGCACGAGGAGAGCACGACTGCGCCGGCGATCGCGATTGCTGCGATCGAACCGATTCGCTTGATGTTCACAGGGGTCCCTTCGGGAATGGAATGCAGTGGGACCACTGCGGTCCCTGGGCCGGTGCCGACCCGGGAGCGACTGTAGGGACGCGAGGTGACCGCAATCACCCCCGCTGGTGAACGGAAGGTGAACGAGGGGTTGTCGACGTCGGGGCGGCGTGCGCCGCCTCCGCGCGGGGAGCAGGATCGGGGGCACTGTGCGCTCGTTCGGAAGATGCGCACGCATGGTCGCGGACGAGCGGTCGGGAGGCCCGGATCGCGTTCCCGGGCGCGGCGCGCCCCCGTCGTGTGGCCGGGTTCCGAGCGCGTCCGCTGCGGTCCGGCGCTGTGGTGCGTGGCGCTGCGGTGCGGTGGCGCTGCGGCCCGGCGGTGGCTGGCTACGCCGGGATCGTGTTGCGGTGCGTCTCGACCGCGACGAGGGTGTCCCCGGCGATGTGCATGACGGAGAAGTCCCCGACGGACAGCATCGCGGCGCGGCGCAGGTCGAAGCGGCCGGAGTCGTCGGCGGTCGCGGTGGCGATCCGGGCGATGATGTCGGGCAGCACCGGGCCGTGCGAGCACAACACGGCGGTCTTGCCCTTGTCGAGCCGGCGCCGGACGACGCCCTTGACGTCTGCGGCTCCGCGGTCGTGGGCGTCCTGGCTGATGTCGGGGGTGCTCGAGACCCCGAGCTTCGTCGCGGCGGACAGCGGTTCGACGGTCGCGAGGCACCGCGCCGCCGTGCTGCTCACGATCTTCTTCGGGCCGAACGCCGCGACCGGTGCGGCGGCGGCCTTGGCCTGCGAGCGGCCGACCGGCAGCAGCGGACGGGTGGCGTCGGGGCCGTCCCAGTCCGAGCCTGGCACCGTCTTGGCGTGGCGCAGGGTGATCAGGGCGAACGTGCGGTGCTGCCCGGCGGCGGCGCGTTCGGCGAACCGGTCGAGGATCGCGACGTCCCGCTCGTACGTCAGGCGGTTGCGGGCGTCGTCGATGGTGACCCACTCGACTGCGGCGACCTCGTGGTTCGGCTGGAATGCACCGGCGCGGGCGTACTCCTTGGCCGAGACCCGGGCCGCCCAGTAGTGCACGACCTTGTCGCGGCCGTTCGGCAGCACGTACTCGGCGGTGCCGAGCGGTGCGCCGAGGTGGACGCGGTAGCCGGTCTCCTCGTCGATCTCGCGCACGGCGGTCGTCGGGACGGCCTCGCCCGGGTCCACCTTGCCCTTGGGCAGGGAGACGTCCTTGTGGTGGTCGCGGTGGATGAGCAGCACGAGGGGTGTGCCGTCCTGTTCGCGCCAGACGACCGCACCCGCAGCGACGACGGGGCCCGAGGGACCGCCGCTCACCGAGTCGAGCGCTTCCGGGCCGAGATCTTCCGCATGGTCACATTCTGCACGTCCTCGAGCGGACGGCCCGCATCGTCGGTGGAGTGCCGCGTCCACTCGCCGTCGGACTCCAGGTGCCACGAGCTGGCGGTGTCGGCCATCGCCAGGTCGAACATCTCCTGGATCTCGTTGATGTGGTCCGGGGCCACCAGCCGCACGAGCGCCTCGACGCGACGGTCGAGGTTGCGGTGCATCATGTCGGCGCTGCCGATGAAGACCGCCGGGTCCCCGTCGTTGTGGAACGCGAAGGCACGGGAGTGCTCGAGGTACCGCCCGACGATGCTCCGCACGCGGATGGTGTCGCTGACGCCTTCCATCCCCGGCTTGAGCGAACAGATGCCGCGCACCCAGATGTCGATCGGCACCCCGGCCTGGCTCGCCAGGTACAGCGCGTCGATGATCTGCTCGTCGACCATCGAGTTGACCTTGATCCGGATCCCCGAGGGCTTGCCGGCACGGGCGTTCGCCGCCTCGGTTTGGATGCGCTTGAGCAGGCCCTTCCGCAGGTGCAGCGGTGCCACGAGCAGGCGCTTGAACTTCTTCTCGATGGCGTAGCCGGACAGCTCGTTGAACAGGCGGGTCAGGTCCTTGCCCACGGTGTCGTCCGAGGTGAAGAGGCCCATGTCCTCGTAGATGCGCGAGGTCTTCGGGTTGTAGTTGCCCGTGCCGATGTGGCTGTAGTGCTTGAGCGTCCCGCCCTCTTGCCGGATGACGAGCACCAGCTTCGAGTGCGTCTTCAGCCCCACCAGGCCGTAGACCACGTGGACACCGGCCTTCTCGAGTTTCCGGGCCCAGGTGATGTTGTTCTGCTCGTCGAAGCGCGCCTTGATCTCCACCAGCGCGAGGACCTGCTTGCCGGCTGCCGCGGCGTCGATGAGCGCCTCGACGATGGGGCTGTCGCCGGAGGTGCGGTAGAGCGTCTGCTTGATCGCCAGGACGTTCGGGTCGGCGGCCGCCTGCTCGAGGAACGCCTGCACGCTCGTGGCGAAGGACTCGTAGGGGTGGTGGACCAGGACGTCGTTCGCCTTGATCGCACGGAACAGGTCGGGCTTCGTGTTCGGCTCGCCCGGCTGGAACTGCACCGGGGTCGTCGGCACGTGCTTCGGGTAGTGCAGGTCAGGACGGCTGATTTTCGCGATCTCGAACAGGCCGCCCAGGTCGAGCGGCGACGGCAGCCGGAAGACCTCTTCTTCGGTGATGTCGAGTTCGCGGACGAGCAGATCGAGGGTCACCGGGTCCATGTCCTCGGTGATCTCGAGGCGGATCGGCGGACCGAACCGGCGGCGCAGCAGCTCACGTTCGAGGGCCTGGATGAGGTTCTCGGCCTCGTCCTCCTCGATCTCGACGTCCTCGTTGCGGGTCACACGGAACACGTGGTGCTCGAGGACCTCCATGCCGGGGAACAGGTCGTCGAGGTGGTTCGCGATGAGGTCTTCGAGCGGGATGAACCGCATCCGGCCGGAGTTGTCGTCGGGGAGCTTGATGAAGCGGGAGAAGTTCTGCGGCACCTTGAGGCGCGCGAACTCCTGCCGCTGCGACTTCGGGTTGCGGACCCGCACGGCCAGGTTCAGCGAGAGCCCGGAGATGTAGGGGAACGGGTGCGCCGGGTCGACGGCCAGGGGCATGAGCACCGGGAAGATCTGCTCATTGAAGTACTCCCGCATCCGCTGGCGGTCGGCCTCGTCGAGGTCGGACCAGTGCTCGATGTGGATGCCCGCGGCATCGAGGTCCGGCTTGAGCGACCCGATGAACGCCTGGGCGTGCCGGTCCTGCAGCTCGTGGGCCTTCTTCGCGATGTCCCGCAGCACGTCACTGGGGGCACGGCCGACGTTGGTCGGGACGGCGATGCCGGTGTCGATGCGGCGCTTCAGGCCGGCGACGCGGACCATGAAGAACTCGTCGAGGTTGGACGCGAAGATCGCCAGGAAGTTCGCACGCTCCAGCAGGGGCTGCGTGCGGTCTTCACCGAGCTCGAGCACGCGCTGGTTGAACCGCAGCCAGCTGAGCTCACGGTCGAAGTAGCGGTCCGTCGGCAGCGACTCGTGCTCGATCTCGACGACCTCGTCGAAGTCGTCGAGGTCGGGTGCGACGGATTCGCCGTCGAGCTGCGGTTCGGTGTCCATCCCCACATCCTGCCACCCGGCCCCCACGGTCGGAGGGGCCTCGGTGGCCGCTGTGGAAACCCGTGGTGAACCGTCGGTGTGTGGAGGAAACGTCACGGTATGCGGACGGTGACATCTCCCCGGCTTCGTGGGTATGGTGGGCCGTGTCAGAGCCTCCGGGGGGATTCCACTGCGCGGGGGTGCAGCTACGAATGAAAGAGGTTCATCATGTCGCGTGTCCTTTCGACCGAGCAGGCCAAGACCGCCATCCGTCAGGTCCAGTCGATCATCAACGGTGGTTTCACCGACCAGATCTCGCAGCTCGACGCCCAGGGCCGGATCCTGTCCGACTCGAACGTCTGGGACGGCCCGCTCGCGGCGACGTTCCGCGGGTCCACCTGGCCGGAGACCAAGGCTGCTCTCGACAAGGCGAAGACCGAGCTCGAGCAGCTCCGCACGCAGCTCGACAAGATCTCGCAGGACATCTTCACCGCAGGTGGCGGCGCGTAAGCACCAGCCTGTTCCCGCCCGGACCGTCGCACTCGCGGCGGCCCGGGCGTTCGCGGTCGGTGGGGCCGCTTCACCAGCACGACCAGCACGATCTCGGGGGATGAACCATGGTGGACCTGCACGGCAACGAGCCGGTCAAGTTCGACAACGGCACGGCCGATGCGCTCAGCACGGCGCTGAACGGCGCGGCCGAGTCGATCGAGGGGCAGGCCGGTTCACGGCAGTCCTACGTCAACACCGCTTCGCAAGACTTCCGCGGGCACTTCTCGGAGCTCTTCGCGCAGAACGCCGGTACCGCGAAGAGCGACGCCGAGGACATCGCCACGAATCTCCGCACCGTCGCTGGCTGGGTCGACGAGATGAAGGCGGCCGCCGAGCGCGAGAACGCCCGTCGCAAGACCGCCCGCGACTGGTACGCCGAGAACGGTGATCGGAACTTCTTCGAGTGGGTGCACGACAAGGTTGCCGGGGCACCCGAGCCGCCCAAGGTCGAGCACGAAGACCCGCCGACCTTCGCGCCGGCGAGTGCCAAGTCGACCACACGCCAGACCCCGAACCCCGGTGCGGGTGGTGGCGGTGGCGGCGGGACCTCCTCGGCCAAGCCGGAGGACCTCCGGTCGTTCGCCACCGGGTCGAAGGCACTCAACAGCGCCCTCTCCGGGAAGCCTGCCGCCCTGCGCGGAAAACTCTCCGACTTCGCGACCAAGTGCTCGTGGGGGACGATCAACGCCGACGGCCTCGTGACGGCCTTCGACAAGTGGCTCGATGCCAACGACCAGGACGTCAGGTGGGCGACCACCATCGCCGACGCCTTCGCGGCTGCCGGGGGCGAAGGAGCCGTTTCCACGGTCTCCGATGCTGCGCTCGCCGCCGCGCTCGCCGCCGCCGGCGTCTCGCAGACCCGCACCGATCTGCAGTTCGAGCCGCCCACTGCCTACGGCGCTCAGCCCACCACCGGCTTCTCGATGGACCCGGTGAACACCACGACGGGCAACTTCCTCGAGCCGGAGCTCGACCTGGCGTTCACCGGTGCATCTGCGGCGTTGCAGGTGACCCGCATGTACAACTCCCTCGACCAGCACGTCGGGCTCTTCGGACCGGGGTGGGCGTCGATCCTCGAGACCCGCCTGCTCCTCGACGACGAAGGTGCGTCGTTCGTCGGCGCCGACGGCCGCCAGGTCCGCTTCCCGCGCGACGGAGACGGCTGGGCCCGTGGCGTCGGCGAGAACCGCTGGCTCGCGGACGAGGGCGACCGGCTCGTCGTCCGCGACAACCAGGGCGAACGCATCGACTTCTCACCGTCCGGGCTGTGGCTCGGACAGCGCGGCGGCTCGGGTACCGCGGTCCGCGTCGAGCGGGACGCCGACGACGTCGTCGTCCGTCTGGTGCACGAGCGTGGTCGCTCGATCGACGTCGACCACGTCGACGGCCGGGTGGCGGTGCTCCGCGCCTCCGACGGCCGCCGGGTCGAGTACGGGTACGACGATCGCGGCCGACTCGTCTCGGCGACCGACGCCGTCGGCACCCGGACCTACGGCTGGAACGACGACGACCTGATCACGACGGTCACGAGTGCGGCCGGCGTCGTCGAGGTCGACAACACCTACGACGACCAGCGTCGCGTGGTCGAACAGATCAGCCCGCACGGCCGTTCCGTGCGCTTCGCGTACCTGCCCGGCCGCGTCACGGTGGTGTCGGACCACGACGGCTCGCGGTCGAACTCCTACATCGCCGACGCCAAGGGGCGTCTGGTCGGGGTCATCGACTCCGACGACCGACGCCAGTCGATGAGCTACGACCGGCACGGCAACCTGGTGTCGGCGACCGAGCGCGACGGGTCGGTGACCGTTCACGCGTACGACGACCGCGGCCGGAAGACCCGGACCGTCACGCCCTCCGGCGGCGACCTGACCTACGGGTACGACGACCAGGACCGCGTGACGACGGTCGTCACCGAGGCCGGTGCCGTGGTCACCTACGAGTACGTGGGCGACGATCGCGACCCGTCGGTCATCATCGACCCGGTCGGCGGCCGGACGGAACTGACCTGGCAGGACGGCTCCCTCACCCACGTCGTCGACCCGACCGGCGTGGTCCTGACGCTTTCCCACGACGCGTTCGGTGAGCTCGTCTCGACCACCAACGCCGTCGGCGACACCGCTCGGATCGAGCGCGACGACGCCGGGCACCCGGTCGCCGCGATCAGCCCATCCGGTGCTCGGAGCGAGTACCGCTACGACGCCGCCGGGCTCCTCGTCGAACGACGCGACGCCGACGGAGCAGTCTGGCGCTTCGAGTACACCTCGGGTGCCCGAATCGCCGCGATCACGGACCCGCTCGGAGCACGCACGACGCTCGAGTACGCCCCCAACGGCGAGCTCGCGACCACGACCGACCCGCTGGGTCGCCGCGTCTCGCGGACGTTCGACGACCAGGGGAACCTGGCGGAGTTCGCATTGCCGGGCGGCGCGGTCTGGACGTTCGCGCACGACGCCTTGTCGCGCCTCCAGGCCGTCACCGACCCCACCGGCGCGACCTGGCGTCGCGAGTACGACGTCGTTGGCGAGCTGACGGCGACCGTCGACCCGACGGGCGTCCGCCAGGAGTTCTCGGACGACGTCGCGACCGGCGTCGCGACGCTGCGCGACGCCTTCGACACCGCGACCGTCCGGTTCGACGAGTACGGCCGACCCGTCGAGTCCACGTCCGACGAGACCGGTTCCGAACTCATCACCTACGACGCCGCCGGTCGTCCCGTCGAACTGGTCGACGGCGAAGGCGGACTGACCCGGCTCGAGCGTGACCTCGCGGGCCGCGTCATCGCGTTGGTCACGCCCTCGGGCGCGCGCTCCACGTACGAGTACGACGCCTGCGGCCGTCCCGCCGCAGCCACCGACGCCGCGGGGGCGCGGACGACGCTCACCTACGACGCGGACTCCCGAGTCGTGGCCCGGACCCTGCCCACCGGCGAGGTCGAGGAGATCACGTACGACGCTGTCGGACGCGTGGTCTCGCAGACGACTCCGGGTTCCGGCACCGCGCGGTTCCGGTACGACCAGGCCGGGAGGCTCGTCTCCAGCCACGACGCACGCTTCGGTCGTCGTCGGTTCCGCTACGACGCCGCCGGGCAGCTGATCCAGGTCGTCAACGGTCTCGACGGGGTCACCTCGTTCGAGTACGACGAGCGCGGGCGCCTGGTGACGATCACCGACCCTGTCGGCGGGACCACTCGACGCGAGTACGACGACGCCGACCACGTGGTCGCTGTCACCGATCCGCTCGGACGGACGACCACGGCGGCCTACGACCCGGCCGGGCGTCAGATCCGCCAGACGGATCCCGACGGCCGCACCACGGAGTGGACGTACGACGCAGCCGGCCGCCAGCGGGCCGTGCTCGTCGACGGTGCGGTGCAGTCGGAGATCACCCGCGATGCCGTCCACCGCACCGTCGTCGTGTCGGACCACACCCGTGGTGCAGGCCGGACGATCGAGCACGAGCTCCAGCACGACCGCCGTGGCCTGCTCGTCCGCCGAGCCCGCGGCGACCAGTCCGTCGCGTGGGAGTACGACGCCGACGGCAACCGCACTGCTCGGGTCGACCCGAACGGAACCCGCACCACCTACCGGCGCGACGCCGTCGGCCGCGTCGTCGGAGTGGACCGTGACGGCACCGCTGCCGGCGCGTTCACCTACGACGCCTCGGGTCGTATCGTCCAGGCGGCCACGGGCGACCTGGTGCAGTCGTGGTCGTACGAGGGAGGCGCCCTCGTCGCGCACACCTCGACCACGCTCGACGGTGCCACCAGCACGCGGATCGAGCGCGATGCCGATGCGCGGATCACCGCGGTCGACGGAGCGTCCGGAGCGGTGTCGTACGAGTACGACGCCGCCGGGCAGCTCGTGCGCGCCGGGGACTCGACGTGGGCCTACGACGACGGTGGGCGACTCGTCGCCGAGACCGTCGGCGGTGTCGAGACGCGCCACGAGTACGACGCTGCCGGACAGCTCATCGCGACGACCACCGAGGCCGGCCGCACCGAGTACGTCCACGACGGTCTCGGCCGCCGCATCCGGCGGACCGCAGCCGATGGTTCGACCACCGAGTACGCATGGTCCGATCTGGGGTACCTCGCTGCCGTCGTCGACCGCGACGCTTCGTACGCCGAGACCGGTCGGCTCGACGTCTGGGTCGACGCGCTCGGAGAGCTCGCCGAGGTGGGTGGGGTCGCCGCCTGGTGGGACTCCGCCGCGGTCGTGCCGTCACTCATCAGCATCGCCGAGACGTCGCTGCTCGATCTGCCCGGTGGTGTCACCGCCATCGGCGATGCCGTGACGCAGCCCGCTTGGCGCAGTGCTCGCGCGACCGATGCTGCGGACCCGTGGGCTGCGCTCGCTGCCGTCACCGACGTCCGGCTACCCGCGGGGGTGACCTTGACCGGCTCCGGTGGGGTGTCCGTCGCGGGGCTGGAGTGGCTCGGGGCCCGCGTGTACGACCCTGCGGCGCGGGGCTTCCTGTCGGTCGACCCGCTCGCGCCGATCCTGGGTGCTGCGTGGTCTGGGAACCCGTACTCGTACGCCGGCAACGACCCGATGCATGCTGTGGACCCGCTGGGGCTGAAGCCGGCAACGGACGCGGACATGCAGGCCTACCGGGATGCAAATCAGGGGTTCATCTCGTCGGCAGTGAACTGGACGAAGGACAACTGGGAGTACATCGTCGCGGGGGCGGCGATCGTGGCCGGGGTTGCGCTGATGTTCACCGGGGTGGGTGGTGTTGCAGGCTTGGCGCTGCTCGGAGCATCTGGTGCTCTGATGAGTGGCGGCATCTCGGTCGCGTCCCAGAAGGCCCCGACCGGACGCGTCGACTGGGGGGAGGTCGGCAAGGAGACTGCGATCGGCGCTGTGACGGGCATGGTCGGTGGCGGAACCGGCGCCGCGTTCACCCGGGGCCTCGGGTCAGGGATACTCAAGCGGGCGGCCGCCGGCGCCGGTTCCGGAGCGACTGAGGGAGGCGCGACAGGACTTGCGGACTACGCAACCTCGCCGGGGCCGCACACGGTCACCGGTGCGCTCGGGGCGATAACTTCTTCCGCAGTCGTCGGCGCAGCTACAGGAGGTGCGACTGCTGGAGGGCCGAAGTGGCTCAACTTTGACGACACAAAGAAGTTTGCTGGATGGTCATACCACATGGGTCACGTTGATGAGAGCACCGTGCTACACCGGTCGGGTGACATCGACGGCCGTCACACCGGAAACTGGTGGTCAACGGATGCGCCAACGAGCATCGAGAAGGTCCGGAGTGAGAAGGCGCTTCCAGAGACATGGCCGGGCGGAAACGATTCAAAACAAAACTCGGGGTTCACGGCGCGATTCGACCAAAAGATGCCTGCGTATCGAGGATTTGCAGCACCTCAGCGTGATTTGAACGGTTCTGTGTACCGGGGCGGGGGAAATCAGACATATGTCCCAGACGGATGGTCCCATGCCGATGTCATCAACAGCTGGCCCTTGGCTCCGTAGAAGGATGGATGATGTCAAGAAGAAATGATCGGCGCGACAGGGTGGTGACTCTAAGTCGACAAATGGCCGCATTCTTGGGGCGCATGGATATGCATTCAGCGCAATCCTTCTACCTGCAGCATGCCGACGCATTGAGTGCGGAAGAGACCATGCTGGGGCGGAGGCGAATCTATCGCACGATCTATTCAGCGGCGAATACGGGAGCAGGAGGGATGAGCGATCTCTACGTGACCAAACCAGACGGGACCGGCGATGTGCCTGCGACCAAGGCCTTTGAAGCCTGCCTCCACGCGCTGCTGAAGGAAACTCGTACGTTCCCGTGATGGTTTTGGCCCTACGTCGCTCCATGACGAGAGGTGTACTGATTGAGCGAGCCAGCCGCCGCACCGAAGCCCCCGAAGAAGGGGAATCGGAGGGCTTGGGTCATCCTGGCTGTCTGGGCTTTCGGCGTCGTCGTGTCGCTCGTAGTGCTGCTGGTATGGCCGTATTGGATGAGCGCGTACGACGAAACGCACCGGAGAACCATCTCCTGCAGCGTCTCCAGCACAGAGGTTTACGCCGGGTCCACGGTGAGTCGTACTGGTTTGGGGGCACCGTTCTCCTACGTGAAGGTAGAGACACGAGACTGCGGTGTCTTCATCTTGCAGGGAGTGAGAAAGTCCTCACAGGAGCGCGTTGCGCGGGATTTGTCCGGAGGCGGGACGTTCCAGTTCTCGGTCGGCGCATCCTCGTGGTGGTTCCGAGATGCGCTCCAGGTGATAAATCGGTATCCGACGGCCTTCGAGTACAAGTGATGAGTTGCAGCCGTAAGGATCGCACTGTTGGAGGGTTCATCCAGACTGGAGCCACCGGATTCGCTACCGGCGCGGCTGTCAGCGTTGGTTCGTCTCGACTTTGGGGGGGGGGCTCATTCGGCCCGACGAGCGGCCGGCATGTGATGCTTCCCGAGCCCAGCGGTCGACACGTCTTTGTTCCTGAGCACGCGGTGCGCGGGTCGACGGCGGCGTGCAACACGATCACGTCAGAGGCCATTGATCGGTCTGCTGGAGCGGGTGGTGCTGTCTTGAACGATGTCCTCACCGGGAAGGATCCAGGTGACTACATGAAGGATGCCATCAACGGCGCCGTTTCAGGCGCAGGCGGGCCTACAGATGGTCTCCACGCCCGCTGATGAGAAACACTGGAAATCAGGAGTCGTAGTTGACGAAGTCGGCGCTCGACCGAACAACGCAGAGAAAGCTTGCGCGTAGGAGGAGGGTCTTAGCTTTCATTGTCCTGGTGTTTGTCGTCCTGTTTCCATTGCTCGGCGTCTTCGTCGGGCCGATAACGTTGACGGCGTACGACGCGGGACATCGGGTTCGCCCGATCTGTACCATCAGCTCGGCGCACAGCAGCGTTGATTCGTCTCGTTCATTGAAGGGCGTTGGATCGTCGACATCTCAGGTTGTGTTTGAGACTTCAGATTGTGGGACGCTCGTGTTGCAGTGGGGTGTCACGCGTGACAACGAGGACAAAATTGCCCAAAGCGTGGACAAGGGAGGGCGCTACAGATTCAATGTGGGCGAAGGGTCTTACAATATGCGAGAGTTCTTGAACACGATTCGTCAGGCCGTATATGTGAAGAGCTTCGAACCTGCTTGAGTTCCACTTCCTCCTTCTGGATCGGCTTCGTCAATCAGGCCATTTAGCTCTGCCTGCCGGGACCGCGCCTTTGCGATTGAGCGCGTTGCACAGGATAGGTGCAGAGGTGGGGCGTTCCAGTTTTCGCTTGGCGCATCTTCGTGGTGTTCCGAGGTGCGCTCTAGGCGACGAATCGGTATCCGACGGCCTTCGAGTGCAAACAATGACGTGTGGCAGTCGATGGCCGCTTCAAGCGGTGGAGACAAGGCATGAAGAATCAGGGCACTGGCGAATGTGGTGGGCGACGAGAGAAGGAGAGCGTACCCGTGCCGAATACGGAGATCCGGCTTGGGGTGGACATCGCCCGGCGGCGTGCGTCCGCGGTGGAACTAGGCGAGCGCTACCGATTTACGGTCGGTGCGGGCTCTTTCAAGCTGCGTTCCGGCCTCAAGATCCTGAAGGTGGCGCCGGAGATCTACAGCTACGCCGCAGTGGCCGCCTCGGAGGTTCCTCGGCGTGGATCGCGTGACAGCCCAAACGACGAGTGAGCCGGAGCGGTGATGTTGAGACGAAGGAGAACACGGGACGAGGTCATCGCGCTGTGCAACGAGGTAGCCGGATTTCTCAGTCGAATGGAGGCTCGTGAGGCGGAGGGCTTCTACCTCCGTCAGGCCGAGGCGGTCCGCGTCGAGGAAGCGTGGCTTGCTCGGCGGCGGATCTACCGAAGGATCTACTCCGCGGCGAACTCGGGGGCAGGGGGCATGGGTGACATGTTCGTGGTCACGCCTGACGGCGCGGGCGATGTCCCTGCGACCGAAGCGTTCCAGCGGTCACTCTCCGCGCTGCTGCGGGCGACGCGCACCTTCCCGTGATGGACTCGTTGTTCCAGCGCTGAAGGGGCACGGCAGAAGATGACATTGTCGGAATTGCTCAAGCAACTCGACGATCACGCCGTCGAGGACGCCGCGTCGGCTGTCCAGATAGCCGCCGTACGATCTGTCCTCATTGCCGCATTCGAGCAGGCGCCCGACCATCCGGCGTACCGCAGCGGGATACAGGGAGCCGCCCGCCTTGTTGCCGACACCTGGCCCTACAAGAGCGAGCTGGGGGCGCTGGTGCTGGCCTTTTCCGAAGCTGTGCGACGCGACATTGGCCCGCACCGCACGACGGACACCGGGGCTGCAGTCGATTGATCCAGGACTGAACAACTCGCACCGTCAGCTCCGCGCACAGTCTTGCGGGGTCGTCTCACTGCGTGAAGGGCATCGGCTCGTTGACGGCGCAGGTCGTGTTCGAGACGTCCGACCGCGGGGCGCTCGTGCTGTCTGGGCTGCGGATCGCGACAAGAGGAGGACCTGGCCGAGGGGAGCGCTACCGGTTCGACGTCGGCGAGGGTTCCTTCACTATGCGGGCGTTCCTGAACACGATCCGCCAGGCCGTGTACGTGATGAGCTTCGAGCCCGCGCGAACACGGTAGGTCCGTCTGCCCAGTGCCGCAGCAGTACGCCGCTCAGCGTCCGAAGGCCCTCACGAACTCGCCCCACTGCGCAGGCGCACGCTGCTCGAGCCATGCGCAGAGCTCGGGGTAGGCGGCGTCGATCGACAGGACGCTGATCACGCCGCGTTGGCCGTTCACCTTGATGTCGAGCCCGCCGAACCGGTTGGTGGTGGGCCGGATGCGCTTGATCGCCGCCGGGTCGACGGTCCGCGCGGCACGGAACATCGGCGTCACGACCAGCTGCGAGTCGTACGCCTCGACGCGACGGCGCTTCTGCCCGACGCCGAGGTAGACGAACAGGAGCCCGAACAGCACCATGCCGACGCCGGCGATGAGCATGCCGATCGCGTCGGGGTCGTCGAGCAGGGTGAGCGTGGCCAGGAAGAAGAACCCGCCGACGACGATGAAGACGATCCCGATGATCCGGAGCAGCAGGTAGCTGAACCGGCGAGCACGGACGGTGAAGAGCACGCCGTACGCCTCGTCGCCCACGATGGTGGACGGTGGCCGCTTCCGGTCGTTTTGACGGACGAGCGCGCTGACGGCGGCCGGGATTGCGACCATCGCCGCCAGGGCTATCACCACCGGCGACAGGTTGATGTTCACTGGTCCGCCCCCGTTCGTGCGTTCGTGCGCCGTCGTTCAAAGGGCGTGACGCCCTGGTCCCCCTGGATCATGCGTGCAGAGTATCAGCGGGCTGTGGCCAGGGAAGGGCCCGCCCGCGGATGCTCTATGTTGGATTTCAGTAGCGAGCTGTGGCCCGAACGGGGGTGGCTCCCGGGGAAGACCAGCCCGGACCCGACGCCGTTCAGCAACTAGCATCGATGTGCTCGACGATTCTCTTGGGGGGAAGACCGTGATCAACCAGCGTGCCGGGAACACCGGAGCACGAAGCACCACTCGCAGGCTCGTAGGGGCGGTCGCCGTCACCGGCGTCGCCGCGCTGGTGCTCGCCGGGTGCACGTCCGACGACAAGCCGGTGGCTGACCCGTCACGGATCCTGCAGACCGTCGACACGCGCCTCGCCGCGGACGGCTCGATCACGTCGATCTCGGACACCGCGATCTCCGTCGCAGGCAAGGACTCCTCGTCCGCGACGACCGAGCACGACCCCGCGAAGGCGGCGAGTGACCTGCCACTGCGCATCACGACGCAGTACTCGACCAAGAAGAAGACCGGCACGGACCTGGCCGACCTCGACGGGTACTCGGGTCGGGTGTCGATCGACCTGACGATCGAGAACCTGACGGTCACGTCGAAGAACCTGACCTACGACGTCGCCGGCACGTCGCGTTCGACCCCGGCACTCGTGGGCGCGCCCTTCAGCATCGCGGCGTCGACCGTGCTGGCGGGGACCGCCGCCGACCGCGTCGTCACGGACTCCGCCGACTCCGGCTCGTCGACCGACGGTGTCGTGAGCACCAACGGGGACGGCGACGCGGTCGTCCAGTGGGGCCGGTTGCTCGCTCCGCCGACCTCCGGCGCGAGCAGCACGCTGCACCTCGTCGCCGACGTCGAGGACTTCACCGCGCCGACCATCGACGTCGCCGCGCAGCCCGGGCTGTCCACGGACCTGTCCTCCACGGGCGTCGTCAACGCGGCCTTCGGGTCCGACAGCGACTCCGAACTCGCGCTCCAGCGCCGCACGATCGACCTGATCTCGCAGGTGAACGAGGTGCTGGCGCGTGCCGGTGGCACCATCACCGAGGTCCGGTCGAACCTCGAGACGACGTCGGAGACCCTCGGTGTCAGGACGGCGGAACGCCTGAAGGAGAGCAGCTCCTCACTGGCCAGCACGATGCAGTCCCTCTCCGGACAGCTCGGCTCCCTGAACAGCGACCTCGGCACCACGGTCAAGGCCACGCAGTCGACGGTGTTGCAGCAGCTCCAGCAGACGACGACGAGCCTCGATGGCCTGCTCGGCGACACGTCTGCGACCGCGCCGGCAACGGTGCTCGACGGCAACGGGTGCGCGGCGACGCCGAAGACCCCGTCCGCCGGAGGCAGTGTCTACGGCAACCTCCTCCGCGTCTCGGCGCAGCTCACCGGCTACGCCGACGCCAGCGAGGCGTGCAAGCAGCAGGTGAGTGCGCAGCTGGCGGGATCCGTCGGCCCGGCGTCGCCGGATGCGGCGACGTGCGCCCCTCAGGAGGCCCGTGGTTCGTTGACCTGCGCGCTCTGGGAGTCGTCGCGTGCGGTGAGCACCTCGTTGATCGGCCTGGTCAGCACCGGACAGCAGCTCGCCGACCAGCTCGACCCCAAGCTCGCCGACACGGCGATCGAGCAGTCCGACGCCCTTCGCGCCAAGCTCGGCGAGATCGACACCGCGGTGCAGGCCCTCGGCGCCGACGGCACCGGTGAGGTCGCCCGCACCCTGCAGGCGCTGCAGGACCTCCGCGACCAGACCGCCGACGACCTCGGCCCCGTCCGCGACGCCGTCACGACGGTGAACCGGCAGGCACTCGCAGCGCGCGGGCTGGTGGGCAACGCCGGGGACGGTCTCTTCAGTACCTCGATGCAGGCGCAGAACCGCGAGGTCGCGGACCAGCTCTGTGCCCTGGCGGCGACCGACCAGCTCGACGCGGAGCAGGCGGATGCGCTTCGTGGGTACCTGACCGCCACGCCGTGCCCCGGCGCTGAAGAGGGCACCACGCTGCAGCCCGGTGGCCGCTTCGACACCCCGATGGACGAACGCCTGACTGACCAGGCGGAGCAGTGGGACGCGGTGGTCGCGGCGACCGACCTCCGCTCCGAGACCGGGATCGGTGCCGCGGTCACGACGCTGTCCGACGACATCGACGCGCTCGACGACGGCATCGCCGAGGTCCGCCGGGCGGTGCGCAACGACGATGGTTCGGTCGAGGGAGCGGCGCAGGAGCTCCGGGAACTCGTCGAGCAGGCGACGAAGTCGAGCGCCGTGGTCGGGACGCAGCTGACGGCGATCAGCACGCAGCAGACCGAGCTGCAAGACGCCGTCCGCAAGGCCTTCGCCGACGCATCGACGCAGTCCGAGAAGGACGTCCAGAAGATCATCGACCAGCAGGTACGGCGGGTCAGCGAGACCGCGAAGGGCAGCCGTGACGCGGTCATCTCGGCCTTCGACAAGTCGATTGCCGGGCTCCGGTCCACCTCGGGCGAGGTCACGAAGGACTCGAAGGGCACGATCGACGAGCAGCGCGGGACGCTCGAGCAGGAAGGCTCGGAGCTCTCGTCCGCCGTCGACCGTCAGACGGCCTCGAGCCTCGAGCAGATCGCCGCGAGCACGAGCGCCTCGACGCGCGACGTGCAGGGCGCCTCGACGCTGCTGACCGGCGACCTCAACCGGGTGATGCTCGACCTGGGCGACCGCAAGGTCAACGGCTCCGGCATCCTCGGGGCGATGGCGACGAGCGCGGCGAAGTCCGACTCCGCGGACTACCAGCTCGCCCTGGCATCGCAGAACGCCGCGGGGTACGCGAACGTCCGCGCCGAGGACGTCGCCGGGATCCTGCTCCAGCAGGAACAGTTCCGAGCCTCCCTCGACGCCGCCACGACGTTGCCCGCCTTCCAGCTCAAGGTGCCGGCCAGCGCGACCTCGACCACGCTGTACACCTTCCGGATCGGGGCGGACCGATGAGCGACCAGGCGATCGACGAGACCGATGGCACCGAGGCGGGACGTCCGCGCAACCGACGTCCGCTGGTCATCGCCGCCATCGCGGTGCTCCTGATCGCCGCGGTGGTCGCCGCCGTCCTGACCTTCCGGGCGATCGGCGGCAGCACGCCGGCCGAGGCGGTCCCGGCCACGGTGCCGGTGGAGATCACCGTCAAGCACGTCCCCGACACCACGAAGATCGGCGTCGTCGTCACCCTGGGTGACGGTGAAGGATCCGAGTGGAACGAGGCGGCACAGGGTGCCCTGGTCGCCGAGCGACGACTGGCACTCGGCGGGACCGACATCACCCTCGTCACGAAGAACGACGGCGGGACGTCCGCGGGGGCGAAGACCGCGGTGGCGTCCCTGGCGAAGAGCGGCGTCGCGGGCATCGTCGTCGCGTCCTCCGGCAAGCACGTCTCCGGAGCGCTGACGGCGGCGGCCGAGCAGCACATCCCGGTGGTGGTGCCCTACGCCTCGGCCGAGAAGGACTCGTGGTCGACCGCCCCGACCGCCGAGTCGATCGGCGCCGCGATGACGACGGCGCTCGGCGACGCGAAGTCGCCGCTCCTGGTGGACCTCGGCGGTGGTGCGCCCGCAGGCCTCCGCGTGGCGCACGTCCTCGACGGCGACGACACCGCTGACACCGCTGAGCTCGCCGCGACCATCGCCTCGCGGACCGGTGCGACCGCCGCAGACGACGGCAGCGACGAGGCCTCGGCCGAGGCCGCGGACACCGATCCGAAGGCCGCGCCGGACTCGGACGCTGTCGTCGTCAGCGGGTCCGCGCAACGTCAGGGTGCCCTGGTGGCGGCGCTGCAGGCAGCAGACGTCACCGTGCCGGTCGTCCTCACCGCGGACGCGACGAGTCCCGCCTTCGGCGCCGCACTCGTCGATGCCGGCGGCAGCCTGAGCGGCTCCTTCCGCACCGTCGGGGTGGCCGCCGACGACGCACGCGCGCTCTCCTCGGACGCCGAAGGTCGGGCGATGTCCGCGTTCCTCGGTGGGGTCCGGGTGCTCGCCGACGATCCCGACGCCCAGAACCTGACGGGCGACCGGCCGTTCTCGGCCGTGGCCGGCGCAGCGGACTCCCGCAGCCACGATGCCGTCGTCGCCCTGGTCCGCGCGGTCGGCAAGGCCGGCAGCACGGAGCCGTCCGACGTGACCGATGCCCTCGCCGCGCTCGACCTCGACTCCGCAGCGGGCATCGCCGGTCCGGCGCTCGACTTCACGCGGCAGCAGGCGCTCGATGCGTCGGCGACGGTGTTGGCGGCCTCGGCGCAGCCACTCGGGCTCCGACCGGACACCGCGTCGAGCGGCGCCGGCGGCGACGACTCCGGATCCGATGCCGCACAGTCCACCGCACTGGTGTGGTTCGAGGACTCCACCGCACGCTGACCCACCCACGCACAACCCCGAGAAGGACACCGCGAGCATGCGCCTGCTGATCGAGCTCGACGACCGACGTGAAGCGGTCGAGGTCGACGGGTGGTCTGGCGCGTCCTCGCTGGGGGAGCTCATCGCGGCGGCGATCGGTGTCGAGCTCGCGGCCGAGACGACCCTCGCGGTCGACGGCCACCGCACCAGCGCGGGCACCCCGCTGCGTGACCTCGTCCTGCTCGAGGGGTCCCGCATCGGCCGCGCACCGCAGGAGCGGCCGCAGACGATCGACGGGTGGAGCGTCACCCTCGCCGGCGGACTCGACGCGGGTCTCGTCGTACCGGCCCCGCGCAGCCGGGAGCTCGTCGTGGGTCGGGCACCGCAAGCCGATGTCGTGCTGCCCACCGAGAGCGCTTCGTGGGAACACTGCACGATCGAGCACGAGGACGACGGGGTCCGGGTGCGCGACGCAGGTTCGACGAACGGCACCGTGATCGCGGGTGAGCGCATCGACGCTGACGGCGTGCTGCTCACCGGCACCACGAGCGTCATCGTGGGCGGAGCCGTGCTGCTGGTCCGGCCGGCGCTGGACGAGGTCCCCGTGCCGGCAGCGGGGTCGCTGGCCAACCTGACGCCCGCGGCGACCGCGCCGTTCAACCGCCCGCCCCGTGCCGGGCGGAACACCGAGACCGAGACCGTCGACCCACCCGCCAAGCGCGAGGTCCCGCAGGCCTCGAAGTTCAGTTGGATCACCGTCGCGGCGCCACTGGTCCTCGCCGGCGCGATGGTGCTCCTGCTCGGCGACGCCCGGTTCGCCCTGTTCGCGCTGCTGTCGCCGGTCACCGCGATCGGCATGTGGTTCGAGCAGAAGCACCGTCGGGCGAAGAACCTGAAGGAGGAGGACACCCGCTTCGCCGAGGCGGTGGAGTCCTTCCGCGGCGAGATCGCCGAGGCGGCGGCGGTCGAGGCCGCCCGTCGGCAGGAACTCGTCCCCGACCCGGCCACCGTCGTCCGCCGGGCCGAGCTCCCCACCACCCTGCTGTGGCAGCGGCGCTCCGAGGACGCCGACTTCCTGAGCCTGCACGCCGGCACCGGTGACGCACCGTGGCGCCCCGAACTCGATCAGCGGGCGGCGTCGTCCAAGCTCGAGGACGAGGCGAAGGCCGCCATCGCCGACAGCCGCCTCACCGCTGCGCCCGTCGTGGCGGACCTGTCCGACGCCGGCGTCGTCGGGATCGTCGGCGACCGCGAGGGCGCGCTCGCACTGGCGCGGAGTCTGCTCACGCAGGCCACCGTGCACTGCGGGCCCGCGGACCTGACGGTGGGTGTCTTCTGCGACGCCGGCCGCGCGGACGACTGGGGCTGGGCCTCCTGGCTGCCGCACGCGCGCGTGGCGGGGAGCACCAACGGTGCCCGCTGGATGTCGGCGCAGCGCGACCAGAGCGCCGCGATGCTCCGGGGTCTGCGGGAGTCGCTCGACGAACTCCCGACCCCGAACCTGCTCGTCGTGGTCGACTCCGAAGTGCTCACCGAAGGCCGCGACGCACCTGCCCGGAACCTGCTCGGCGAAGGCCGCACCGTGCCCGGACAGTCGCTCCGTCCCGGCGAGCTGCCCCGACGGGTGAGCGGCATCGTCGTCGCGACCAACGAGCAGCAGCTCCCCGCAGCCTGCACGACGATCATCACGGTCGGTGCCGACGCCGCAGCGACGGTCTACCGGCCGGAGGACCGGACCCGCGTCGAGGACGTCGTGCTCGCCGGCCTCAGCGCCGAGACGGCCGAACGGAGCGCCCGCAGCGTGGCGCACTTCGACGATCCCGAACTGCTGGTGCCGGGTGCGTCGCTGCCGTCGCTCGTCCGCCTGCCGGAGCTGCTCGCGGGGGACGACACGGTCGTGCGAACCCCGACGGGCACGAGCCCCGCCGATGCGATCCGCGCGGCCTGGGACGCCCGCACCGGCTTCTCGACCCCGATCGGGTCGTCGGAGAGCGGCGTCCTCGAGATCGACCTCGTCCGCGACGGACCACACGGCCTGGTCGGTGGCACGACGGGTTCGGGCAAGAGCGAGTTCCTGCGGTCACTGGTTGCCGGGCTCGCTGCGCGGAACGACCCGACTCGCCTGAACTTCCTGCTCGTCGACTTCAAGGGCGGGGCCGCGTTCGCCGCCTGCGAGCGGCTGCCGCACACCATCGGCACGATCAGCAACCTCGACGAGCAGCTCGCCGACCGGGCGATCCGGGCGCTCGAGGCCGAGCTCGAGCGACGGCAGCGGGTGTTCGCCGCGGCCGGGGCGGACATCGACAACCTCGACGCCTACCTGGCGACGAAGCCGGACGAGCCGATGCCGCGCCTGCTCCTCGTGGTGGACGAGTTCGCGATGCTGGCGAAGGACTTCCCCGACGTCCTGACCTCGCTCGTCGCCGTCGCCGCGGTCGGGCGCACACTCGGCGTCCACATGATCCTGGCCACCCAGCGGCCGGCCGGCGTGGTGAGCGAGGACATCCTGGCGAACACGAACATGCGCGTCGCGCTGCGGGTGCAGAGCCGCGAGGACTCCACCAACGTGATCGGGGTCCCCGCCGCCGCCGGCATCGGTCGCCAGCAGACCGGTCGCGCCTACGTGAAGCTCGGTCAGGACGACATCACCCCGGTGCAGACAGCCCTCGTCACCGGCCGCGCCCGTGACGAACGCGCCGAGCAGCCGGTGTCGGTCCGGCCGACGAACGTCTTCGGCGTTCCGGCACCGGTGCCCGCCCCGGCCCAGACGGCGTCCGACGTGACCGACCTCGACCTGCTCATCGACTCGATCGGGCAGGCGAACGCCGCCGCCGGCCACGCTCCGCCGCGCCCGATCTGGCCCGAGGCACTCGGCGACCGCGTCGAGCTGGGTGCGCTGGCGGCAGCCGACGACGCCGGCACGTCGCGGACGGTGCCCGTCGCCCTGGCGGACGACCCCGACCACCAGCGTCAGGTCACCACCGGATGGGATCTCGACGAGGGCAACCTCATGCTCATGGGCATCCCCGGCAGCGGGACGAGCACCGCGCTCGCCACCCTCGCCCTGCAGCTCGCCGCCGCGACGAGCCCGGACGACCTCGACCTGCTCGTGCTCGACATGGGTCCAGGGGACATCGCTCCACTCGCCCGGCTGCCGCACACCACCGCCTACGTCGGCTCCGGGGCCGGCGCGGGGGAGTTGCAGGCGCGGTTCCTCCGCCACCTGCGCGTGGAGCTCGAGCGCCGCCGTGCCACTCCGGGCGGCCGCCGTGCCGTCGTGTTGATCGACGGTCTCGCGGCACTGCGCGACGAGTACCAGGACTTCGAGGGCCAGCTGCTGCTCGACGCCCTGTACCGCGTCTACGCCGAGGGGCCTGCGCTGGGCATCTCGTTCGCCGTCTCGACGACTCGGGCCAAGGCCGTGCCGTCCGCGATGGACGAAGTGACCACCCAGAAGTGGATGTTCCGCCTGGCGGACCCCTACGACTATGCCTCGATCGGTGTCCGCCCCAAGGACGTCCCACCGCCGGTGCCGGGTCGCTTCATCGACTCCGTCCTGCGCCTGCAGTCGCACGTGGCGACACCCGACGTCCCGCTCGCGCAGGCGGTCGAGCGCCTCGCGGAACGCTGGTCCGGCACCGCCCCGAAGGCGAGTGCGGTCGGCCGGCTGCCCGACGCTGTCCTGGTCGACGAACTCGGCGCAGGTGCGGTGTTCGCCGGCGAACCGTGGCGGCTGCCCATCGGGATCGCGGAGGACGACCTCCGACCAGCAGCACTCGAGGTCTACGACGGCGAACACGTGCTCGTCGCGGGCCCGGCCCGGTCCGGCAAGTCGACGGCGTTGCTGGCGCTCGCTGCACTCGCGCGTGCGGCCGAGGGGGTGCGGCCCGCGGTCTGGGCGATCTGCGATCGCCGCTCGCCCCTCGCCTCCGGTTCGTTCGACCGCATCGCCGTCGGGGCCGACGAGGTCCCCGCACTGCTGGCCGGGCTGCGGCTCGAGCGCGGTCCGGTCCTGCTGCTCATCGACGACGCCGAACGCTTCGACGACGGCGACCAGGCGATCGCCACCCTGCTCGCGACGGAGCGTCCCGGTCTGTGCGTGGTCGCCGCCGGGCGGTCCGCCGACCTCCGGTCGCTCTACAGCCACTGGACCCGCGCCGTCCGCAAGTCGCGGTGCGGTGTGCTCCTGCAGCCGGACGTCGACTACGACGGCGAGCTGCTCGGCGTCACCCTCCCGCGCCGTGCACCGGTCGCGATGACCGTGGGTCGCGGCTACGCGTCGTCCGGCGGGGCCGTCCGCCTGGTCCAGACCGCGTCCGCAGGCAGCTGACCCAACCGGCTCACGGACTGGAGGCCCGTGGCGACGCCGCCACGGGCCTCCAGTCCGTCTGCTGGTCACGCTCAGTCGCGCGATGGACGCGCGCTATGGACGCGCGCGATGGACGCGCGCGACGGACGCGCTCAGTCGCGCGTCGTGATCCCGAAGGGCGAGCTCTCGAGGTTCGTGAAGTTCCCCACCGTCGCCCGGACGGTGCACGATGGGGCGACGGAGAGTGCGGTCACCACGAGGCCGTCCGACGACACCGCCAGCGCGCCCGAGCAGCCGTCGGCGAACCGCACGCCGGACTCCCCTCCGGCAACGTCGACGAGCATCTGCGACGGGCGTCCGCTGCTCGGACTGCGGTAGAGCGGGTTGAGCTCGTCGGCACCGTTCGGCCAGACCGGCACCAGGGTCACCGGCAGTGCGGTCTGGCTGACCGTCCGGTCGGGTGTCCGGACCTCGACGCCCTGCAGCCGCTGGACGGGGTAGGCGGTCCCGCGCACGGCGTCGTCGGTCACGGCTGCGGTGGTCGCCTCGCCGACGCCGTCGAGCCAGGTCTGCAGCGCTGCGCCGTCCTTGACGGAGGAGAGCGGCACCGAGGCCTCGACCGTGACGTCTCCGCCGGCGGGGACCTCGACGCCGGACAGGCTCCACGCGCACGCGGTGTCCACGCCGGTCAGTGACGGCTGGTTGCGCTTCGCGGTGATGCCCTCGCCGGACCAGGTGACGGCGGGGCAGGAGGCTCCCGAGCGAGCACCCGGCAGCACCTCGAGGAACGGTCCGCTGAGGGTGGCCGCCTGCGCCGCGTACGTGACGCGCAGGTCCACGGTGCCCTTCGCCGGGTCGATGGTGGCGCGCCGTGTGGTCGCCAGCCCGGTGGGCAGTGGCCGGTCCTGCTGGTAGGCGTTGGCTGCCTCTGCGGTCGCGGTACCGGTGCCCGGCGTCTTCCGGAGGGCCCCGGGCAGCCACACGACGCCACCGACGACCAGCGCGGCGACGAGCACGACGCCGATGCCGCCGAACAGGAGCGCACGGTCGGTCAGCCACTCGGGGCGCCCGAACCGACGCGTCGGTTCGGGCGCAGCGGCCGGTGCGGCGGGCAGCGGCTGCCGCGCCATCGGCCGGATGACGGTCTGCGACCCGGCGGGGCCGAGCTCCGGGGCCGGCCCGACGACCGCTGCGTCGTCCCCGGTGGCGGTGGTCCGGGATCCCGTCGCGTTCTCGGGACGGACCCCACGGACGACGGTCGCCGGACGCTCGACCTCGTCGAACGAGTCCGGGTCGCTGGAAGCGGCCAGCGCGGGTGCCGACGCGAGGGAACGGGCGAGCCGACGCAGGGTCGCCGCAGCGTCCGCAGCGGACGGACGGGCGTTCGGGTCCTTCGCGAGCAGCGCGGACACCGCCGACCACAGGGCATCGGGCACGTCGAGCGGCGGCGGGTTCGAGGTGACGTGCCGGTAGGCCACGGCGAAGTCCGTGCCCGGGCCGGCGAAGGGTGTGCGGCCGGACAGCAGCTCGTAGAGCATGACCCCGGCGCCGTAGACGTCGGCGGCCGGGCCGGAGCGGCCGTGGCTGATCGACTCGGGCGCCATGTACTGCGGTGTGCCGAGGAGTCCGGTGGTCGTGCGTTCGCGTTCGGCGACGACCGACGCGATGCCGAAGTCGGTGACCCGGACGTCGCCGGTGGCGCCGGGAGCCCAGGTGGTCTGGAGCAGGACGTTGTCGGGCTTCACGTCACGGTGGGTGACGTCCTGCTCGTGCGCCGCGGTGAGTGCGTCGAGGGTCTCGGCGGTGATCGTCAGGGCGTCCCGCGGCAGGAGCGGACCGTTCGACGCGAGCAGGTCGCGGGCGGACCCACCCGGCACCAGGTCCATGACGATCGCGAGCCGGTCGCCCTCGACGACCAGGTCGCGGACGCGCACGATGGACGGGTGCTGCAGGGCGAGGAGCACCGAGCGTTCGCGGACGAAGCGCTCGACGATCTGCGGGTCGGCGGCGAGCTCGGCACGCAGGAGCTTGGCCGCGAAGGCCTCGCCGGTCGCGGAGTGCTCGACCCGCCAGACCTCTCCGGTGGCGCCGGTGCCGAGGAGCTCGACCAGTCGGTAGGACGCACCGAGTGGTTCGCCCTGGCCGTACTGCCCTTGCCGGTCCTGCGCCACGCGTTCCCCGATCCCCCCGTTGGCCGACCCCTCGCCGACCACGCAATGTTACCGGCCGGCGGCCTGCTCCGGCGCCGCGTACTGCACGTCGATCGCGTGCTGCGTGAAGCCCGACCGCCGGTACAGCGCCAGCGCCGGCTCGTTGTCCCCCTCGACGTACAGGGCGGCGGCGGTCAAGCCGCGGCCGCGCAGCCGAGCGGTGCCCGCGCGCATCAGCACACCGCCGAGGCGCTGCCCCTGCAGGTCGGGCCGCACGGCGACGGCGTAGAACTCGCCGATGCCGTCCTCGACCTTGAGCCAGCACGAGCCGGCCAGCTGCCCGGAGGCATCGCGGAGCAGCAGCAGGTCCTCGCCGGAGAACCAGGCGTCGGCCTCGCGTGCGTGCAGGTCGTCGAGCGTCATCCTCCCCTGCTCGGGGTGGTGCGCGAAGGCGGCGGCGTTGAGCGCGAGCCAGGCTGTCTCGTCGTCGGTGCCGGGGCGGAACGCGGACAGGCTGTACCCGGCCGGCACGTCGACAGACGGGGCGCCGGCCTCGTCGATCGGCGCTCGGAGCTGCAGCAGCGTGCGGACCGCACGCCAGCTGAACCGGTCGGCCAGCGCCCGTGCTGCCGGGTGGTCCCCGTGCGCCCAGGCGAGCCGAGGAGCGGCCCCGCCGCCCAGCGCGAGT
>NZ_CAJCKD010000039.1:0-32749 GCF_903970855.1 Curtobacterium sp. ME12 | reverse complement strand
GGGCCCGTGAGCAGCGGGGGACGGCACGGGCGCAGACACTCTTTGCCGACACGACGCAGTTCCGATCGCCGCGATGCGTTCGAGGACGTCGTGAAAGAGTCGAAGGAGAAGGAGAAGGAGAAGGAGAAGGAGAAGGAGAAGGAGAAGGAGAAGGAGAAGGAGAAGGAAAGGGAACGACCGCGCTCGCGACGGCTCAAGGTAGCGGGAATCGAAGCCGTTCGGTAGCGTCCGCTGGGAACGAGGAGGTTCACATGCCTACAGGCAACGACAACGACCGCTACGTCACTCCGAACTCGGAGCGAGGGGGCTGGGACGTGAAGAAGGAAGACGCAGACCGAGCGTCAGCGCACACACGAACTCAGGCGGAGGCGATCGCTCGTGCGAAGGAGATCGCCGACAACGCTGGTGGCGGTGACGTACGCATTCAGGGGCGCGACGGGAAGTGGCGCGACAGTGACACCACGCCTCGAGGCCACGAATCGAGCAAGAAGGACACGAAACACTGATGGCGACCAAGTATCAGCTGCTCGCCGCTTTGATCGAGGCGGAGTCGGACAACCGGGCGGACGACGCCGGTTGGCACTACGTCCTGATGGGCATCGTGAATCGCCTCGGTGAGACTTACGGGAGCGAAGAGGCGCTCGCCGAAGAGCTGTTTGACTTGATCTCGGACTCTGTCCTACCGGACGAAGACGACGACGTGATCGTATCGACGAGCGAGTGACCCGCTAACGCGGCATGCCCGCCGTCTCGGGCGGGCATGCGGTGTCGACGCAAGTATACCGAAACGGCTGGCGATTCTTGTCAAGTCACTTCCTGCGGCATGTCGCGAGGTCGGACGTCACCGCCAGCAGCCCCGGGCTCATTGACGTGAGGCTAGTTAGCGGAGCCCTCGGGCGGCTTCGGGTGCTCAAGGGGTATCCCGATACGTTGGGGCCATGACCGATGACGAGATTCCAAACCAGCTCGATGACGAGACCATCGCTCGCCTACGGGACGGCAGCGCCACTGCTGCGGACGAGGTCGCAAAGCGTGAAGCGTGGCTCGCTGTCGCAAGGGACTACGGCGACCACAAGCGTGTCGGGGAGCTCGAGGCTGAACTCGACCAGCTCCGTCGGGCGTAGTTCCTAGTCCGTTCTTACGCACAGACCCCCTCGGCTCCTTCGGGAGCTCGAGGGGCTCTGTGGTGCACGATCAGTCGAAGTAGGTCGGGTCCTTCGGGACGTCGAGTGCAAGCCCGGCCCAGAGTGCCGCTCGGAACCCGGAGTAACCCTCCCCGTCAGGGCCTTCCGCGAAGGGCGGCGCCACCCACCAGGGGTGCTCGTCGTCGTCGATACGCTCGATGTTGGCAACGGTTGCCCAGTCGCCGTGCTGGTCGAGGCGATGCGCTCGGTAGTGGGTCTCGCTTCGGCGGTGGAGGCGTGCAGGCTCGGTGCAGTCCACGTCCACCGTCGAGCCGATCTCGATGTGCTGGTAGGCCGTCATGGACTGACCGTACCTGCGTACACCCACCTACCCGCCGATAATTCTGCATGCTGATGGGATGAACGTCGCTGCCGGGATCCTGTTCGTCGTCGCGGTCGTAGCAGAGCTCATATTTGTGGGTTGCCCCAAAACGAGGGCGACTCGCGCCAACGGTCAGCGGGTTTGTGTAACACTCCCTTCATGACATCCTCGGCCTCCGTGCAACAACTCGTCTCCCGCGGTGTGAGCGCGCCTGGCGTCATGGACGCGATGCGTATCTACCAGGCAGCAGCGGCTCGAGCCGGAGTGGTCGTCCGCCGCCAGCCCGAGGCGATGACCTCGGCATCCACGAACGCTCCGCGCCGCTAACCGTGGCGTCCTGGGGGGACATGCTCGGCGAGATGCAGGCCGAGTGGACCGACGTGAACGGCAACGTCGACGTTGACGGTATGCGCCGGAAGTACTTGAGCCAGTTGGCGGACCTCACGGGCCGAAACGTAGTCGTGTACCAGACCGACTGGATGAAGCCGGGCGCAGGTAACGACGCGTCGATCAATCTTCATGACGTCCAGGGGCTGATGGAGGTATTTCGCGACCTCGATACGAGCAAGGGCCTCGACCTCGTTCTCAACAGCCCGGGCGGCGATCCGACCGCCGCTGACAGCCTGATGGCCTACATGCGCGAGAAGTTCGAGGACGTCCGGGTCCTCGTCCCCGTCGCAGCGATGTCTGCGGCGACCATGTGGGCGCTGGCCGCCGACCGCATCGTGATGGGCCGCCACTCCCAGCTTGGGCCGGTGGATCCTCAGCTCAACATGAACGGCTCGACCATGCCAGCCGGAGCGATTACTCGAGGCTTCGCGCGCGCTCAAGCAGAGTGTGCCTCAGATCCGTCGAAACTCAGCGCGTGGGTGCCAACGCTGCAGCAGTACGCGCCGGGCCTGCTGGAGCTCTGCGAGGACGCTTCACGGCTATCCAAGGAGCTGGTCGAGCAGTACCTCGCCAGATACATGTTCAAGGACAAGACCGATCGTGACGCTCTCGCCGCCGCGGCGGCGGAGTTCTTCGCAGACGATCGACGGCACATTGCCCATGCTCGCCGCATCGGCCGGGACCAGCTTCGCGATCTTAGTCTGACTGTCGACTTCCTTGAGGAAGACACGAAATTGCAAGATGCGTTGCTGTCCACACATCACGCCTACACCCACACGTTCGCACTCTCGGGTGCGGTGAAGATCATCGAGAATCACATCGGTCGAACTTGGGCTCGGTCCGTACCGATGCAGATGCCGATGCTGCCGCAGATGCTTATGCCCGGCCCTTCGCTCTAGCAGGACTAGTCCTCACGGCGTCACGCCACAGCCAGGCGCACTTCACACCGAGCCGGCAGTTTCGGTCGAGTGGGGGTTCCGGCAGTCATCGAGGGCGAGGACGCGCGCCTCAACCTCGAGAGAGCGGTCGGGGACCGTCACCCACGCGAGGACCACGTCCAGCTCTGCGAGATCGTACACGGGGCACCGTACGTTGCCTCAGGCCGGCTGAGCGCGGGGCCGAGCGCCCACTTGCCCCGTCTCCTCCGAGCCGCAAGCTAAGGATGGCGGTTGCCACCGACGCGAAGTAGCGTCCCCGTATGACCTTCCACATGGATCCGAACTTCGGCAACGAGCTCAACGCGATCTAAGAGCTCGCAGGGTCGACACGCACCACTGCCCACATTTTGCCCACACCACCACGTGATTCACCCACTTCGTTGTGATCGAGGAGTGTCCTACGTTGCCGTCGTTCCAGCGATCTGAGGCGTCCGCCGCGCAACCGCCGGGCAGCGGGGCGGGTTCGAATCCCACACCCTCCGCGATGGACACACGGTTGCGCCCACTCCGCCTCGACGACGCGGCCGTCCTGGCTGCGGTCATCACCGAGAACGCTGACCACCTGCGACCGTGGGAACCGGCCCGAGCGCCGTCGTACTACACGGAGTCCGGCCAGCGGGACGTCATCACGCAGGCCCTCGCCGCGCAGCGGGCCGGCAACGCGGTGCCGTTCGTCATCGAGTCGACCGACGGGGAGCTCCTCGGCCGCATCACGCTGAGCGGCGTCGTCCGCGGCGCCCTGCAGTCGTGCGCGATGGGGTACTGGATCCGCGCCGACCGCACCCGACAGGGCCACGCGTCCCGTGCGGTCCGCGCGGCGGCCGATCACGCGTTCGACGTGCTCCGGCTGCACCGCGTGCAGGCTGAGACCCTGCCCGAGAACGTCGGCTCGCAGCGCGCGCTCGAGTCGGCGGGCTTCACCCGGTACGGCTTCGCGCCGGAGTACATCAAGATCGACGGGGTCTGGCGCGACCACGTCATGTTCCAGCTCCTCGCGCCGACGTCGGCCCCGTGATCGAGGTCGTCGAGTACCAGACGTCCTGGCCCGAGCGGTTCCGGCAGCTGCACGATGCGTACGCCGCCGCGCTCGACGACGCCGCCGTGCTGTTCCGCAGCATCGAGCACGTGGGCAGCACCTCCGTGCCTGGCTTGGCGGCGAAGCCCGTGCTCGACGTCGACGTCGTGGTCGATGCAGCTGACGTGCCCGCTGCGGTGGCAGCGATGGCCATGATCGGTTTCGAGTCGCGTGGCGAGCTGGGCGTTCCGGGGCGGCAGGCGTTCCGCGCGCCCGAGCGCTTCGCACTGACCAACACCTACGTGATCACCGTGGGATCGCTCGCGCTGCGGAACCACCTGGCCGTCCGCGACGTGTTGCGTGCCGATCCGGCGCTCCGCGACGAGTACGCCGCCGTGAAGCGCCGGGCGGCTTCCGAGGCCGAGGACATCGACGACTACATCGAGCGGAAGAGCGAGGTGCTGGGTCGGATCCTGCGCGCCGGGGGCTTGTCCGAGGCGGAGCGCACGTCCATCACCGCCACGAACCGCCGGATCACCGCCCGCGGCGCGGGCGGTTGACCTGACCGGGCGGCTGACGGTCCTGGTTCACGAACCGGGGTGTTCGCGAACCAGGACCGTCACCGCCCGAACGGGAACAGGCCTCAGGCGCCGGCGAGCGTCGGGTAGAGCGCGGCGAGCGGGGCGCTCAGGCCGGCACGGACGTCACGGCTGACCTGGTCGGCGAGGACCTCGTGCTCGCCGGCCTCGACGGCGTCCCAGATCGACCGGACGATGTCCGCGGGGTCGGACTTCTCGACGTCCAGTCCTTCCGTCATCCCGGTGTCGGTGTAGCCGAGGTGCGCGCCGACGACCTGGGTGCCCTGCGGTGCGAGCTCGACGCGCAAGGAGTTGGTGATCGACCAGAAGGCCGCCTTCGACGCCGAGTAGGCGCCACCGAGCGCGATCCAACTGAGCACCGAGTGGACGTCGACCAGTGCGCCGCCGGCGATCGTCGGGGCGAAGGCCTTCGCGACACGGAGCGCCCCGAAGACGTTCGTCGCGAAGAGGCGCTCCACCTCGGCGACCGAGGTCTCGAGCAGTGGCTCCATGCCGCCGATGCCGGCGTTGTTCACCACGACGGTCACGTCAGCTGCGGCACGGGCTGCGGCGTCGACGCTCTCCTGGCTCGTGACGTCGAGGGCGAGCGGGACGATGCGCTCGTCGTCCCAAGCGCGCGGGTTGCGAGCGGTCGCGTAGACCTTGGTGGCGCCACGCTCCAGGGCCTGGCGGACGAACTCGGCGCCGAGGCCGCCGTTCGCTCCGGTGACGAGGACGACGGCGTTGGTGAGGTCGGTCATGGGGTGCTCCAGTCGTGCGGGGGATGCGAGATGTTGAGTACGAAAACCGAACCTAGCACGTTGTGTCCGGAAATCGAACCCAATAGGATGGCCACATGCTCGGCATCCTCGGCGGCGACGAGCGCTGCCCCATCGCACGCTCCCTCGACGTCCTCGGAGAGAAGTGGACGCTCATGATCGTCCGCGACGCCCTCGGTGGCTCGACCCGCTTCAGTCAGTTCCAGCAGAGCCTCGGCGTCCCGCGCGAGGTCCTGACCGCGCGGCTGGCCTCACTCGTCGACGGGGGAGTGCTCGAACGCACGACCTACAAGCCCGAGGGGGCCCGCGCCCGCGAGGAGTACGTCCTGACCGAGGCGGGCCGGGACCTGTCGCTCGTGCTGCTCGCCCTCGGCGGCTGGGCCGACCGGCACCGCCCGTCCGATCGGGCGTCGGACCTGCGCTTCGTCGACGCCGAGACCGGCGACGCGGTCGAGGCCGCCGCCGTGACGGTGGGTGCGCAGCAGCGCATCCCGACCGTCCGCCTCCGCGCCGACATGGAGGACGCACCAGCTTCGTGACGCGGTTGTGTGTGATGCCGATAGTCACCGATGTGAGAGAACGAGATCGAATCGACACCGAGTCCGGGCAGGAACGCTGGGAGCGCTTCATGCCGAAACGGACGAACGGGCGCGTACCGACCGAGGCCGACGTCGTTGCGTACTTGCAGGCAGCGAACGACGCGGATCTGCGGCAGAAGGTCCTCGGAGAATTGCGAGATCGGTCTCAGCTCGGTCCGGGCATGTTCCTGCAGCTGCTTGGGGCAGGGACGGCAGTGTTCGCAATCTTGGCGACGACGGCAGCATCGGTCATCTCATCGATTGCGGCATCGGATTCCGAAACCGCCTTCGAGTTCAGCATCATGTTCTACGTCGCGATCGTCACCGCGACCGTGATTCTCTTCGTGGTTTGTTTTCTGAGCGCCATCCATCGGCAGCTGAAGTCGAGGGTCGCTGCCGTATGGCTGGCCGCCTACGAAGAGGCGGAACGCAGGCCATGGTGGAAGCGAGTGCGGAGCAGTATGCCAGTGAACGCGACCACCTGACGGCCAGGAGGCCCGTGGCGGCCCGCCCCGCGCCTCCAGGCCGTCGGTGGGTGCGTCAGCGACGCACGTCGCACCCGCAACTCGCGCCGAGGACCAACTCGGCGGGGACCAGGTCGCGGTGCCACTGGTTGTCGGCGTCGAGGCCGAGCACGCGGTCGACCGCGGCGACCGCCATCGTCTCGATCGGCTGCCGGACCGTGGTGAGCTGCGGGTTGGTGTAGTCGGCCTCGGCCGCGCCGTCGAACGACACGATCGCGACGTCCTCCGGGACGCGGAGCCCGAGTTCCCAGAGTGCGCGCATCACGCCGATCGCCTGCATGTCGGAGCTGACGAAGACGGCTCGGGGTCCGGTCTCGTCCGCGAACATCCGGAGGCCGGCTTCGTAGCCCCCGCGCCGGGTGAAGTCGGTGCGGACGATGGGACCGTCGGGCAGGCCAGCCTGGCGCAGGGCACGCATCCAGCCCTGCTCGCGGAGTTCCATCGAGCCGGTGTGCCCCATCACGAGACCGATCGAGCGGTAGCCGTGCTCGACCAGGTGCTGCGTGCCGTCGAGAGCGCCGCGCAGGGCGTCGACACCGATGCTGGCGTACTCGGGGACCTCGAAGAACGTGTTGAGCAGGACCATCGGCAGGCCGGGGTCGGTGACGGTCGACAGGTCCGGGTGGGTCATGATGCTCGTCACGATGATGCCGTCGACCTGGCGGGCGGACAGGCTGCGGAGCCGTTCGCGTTCCTGGGCGGCGTCGCCGTCGCTGTTGGCGAGCAGGACGTCGTAGCCGCGTGCAGCGGCCGCGTGGGTGACCGCGACGGCGAGCTCGGACCAGAACGGGTTGTCGAGTTCGGGCACGATCAGGCCGAGCATCTTCGACGAGCCGGTGCGCAGGGCCTGGGCGCTCGCGTTCGGGCGGTAGCCGAGGACGCGGATGGCCTCGCGCACCCGGGCGGCGGTGGCGGCGGCGACGGGGCGGGGGCCGTCGTGCACGACGTAGCTGACGACGGAGGTGCTGACCCCGGCGTAGCGGGCGACGTCCGCACGGGTGACCGCCCTGGGGTTCGTCGGGACGGTCACGGCAGCCACCTTCGTCGGGTCCGGGAGCGTCGTTCGGGTGCCGGCCCGCGACGGACCGGCACCCGAACGACACGTGTTACTCGGACGCGATCGTAGCCGACGACGTGCTGCCTGCCGTCTCCGGGGCGTCGCCGAAGTCCGGCACCTCGAGGCGGGCGCCGCCCTGCAGCGCGGACTGGTGGGCGATGATGCCCGGCAGGGTGAAGCGCGCGGCGGTCCAGGCGTTCACCGGCGGCAGGGTGCGGTCGACGACGGCGCGGACGAAGTCGTCGGCGAGGAACTGGTGGCTGCCCTCGTGTCCGGTCGGCACACCGTCGTACTCGGCGGGCAGACGGTCGGTGTCGTGCACCTCGGCGTAGCCGGAGACGAACGCGTCGCGCAGGGACGGGTCGACGTCGGCCAGGCGAGGGTCGTCGAGGGACATCGTCGCCTGCGTGTCGATCTTGTCGCTGATGTCGTACGAGTCCTCCTTGTCCTGCCAGACGCTGGTCTTCGCGAGCTGCTCGAAGCTGGCCTCGGTGCCGAAGTAGCGGAAGCGCGACTCACGGATGTGCGACGGGTAGCCGACTCGACGCATCTCGTTGATGCGCATGATCCCGCCGTTGTCGAGCTCGAACAGGGCGGTGGCGTTCGAGAAGTCGTTGTCGAACTGGCTGACGTCCTTGTCGAAGACGCCGTCGCCGCGGTCGTCCTTGACGCCGACGCAGCTGACGCTGACCGCGTACCCGGGGATCGCGCCGAGGACCCCACCGACCGAGTGCGTCGGGTAGAGCATGGGCGGGTAGCTGGCGGTGCGCTTCCACTCGTCGCCGCCGCTGTACTGGTACGCGGCGTAGAAGCCGAGGTCCATGTCGTGCACGTAGTCGCCCTCGGCGTAGAACACCCGGCCGAAGGCGCCGGTGGCGACCTGCTTGCGGGCGAACACCGTCGCGGGGTTGTAGTAGCTCGTCTCGCCCATCATGTAGGTCAGGCCGGTCTCGCGGACCGCCTGGATGATGTCGCGGATCTCGTCGACGGAGATCGCCATCGGCACGGCGGAGTACACGTGCTTGCCGGCGCGCAGGGCCTCGACCACGAGCGGACCGTGGGTCCAGCGCTGCGTGAAGATCGCGACGGCGTCCACGTCCGAGGCGAGGACGGCGTCGAAGTCCGGGAACGTGCCGTCGAGGTGCTGGGTCTCGACGAGTTCGGACGCGCGCTCGCCGACGAGGTCCGTGACGTAGACCCGGTCGACGTCGGGGTGGAGCTTGAACAGCTTGGCGAACTGGGGGGCGAACTGGCCCGCGCCGACCATTCCGACAGAGATCATCAGTGACCTTTCCAGGGGTGTGGGATGCGTCGCCGAGCGGGTCGCTCCGATGCGATCGAGCGCCATCCTGACACACGCTGTCTACACGTGACAACCCCCGCCGACAGCCCGGGAAGAGCCTCTTGCCTGCAGTGGTCCCCACGTGTAGATTCCCGGCTCACGGACTGCTGCACGTCAGTCCACCGCAGACGAAGGAGTCGCGATGGCAACCGAGAGCCCTGTGTCGTCACCCTTGACGACCGCCAGCACGAGACGGAGGAGTCGGTCCACCGACCTCGACCGTGCCCGCACCACCGCACCACGGCGCCGCCCCAGGAACGACCTGTGGCTCGCGCTCGTCTTCATCGCCCCGGCAGCCGTCGGGTTCGCGGTGTTCCTCGCCTGGCCGACCGTGCGGGGCATCTACCTGAGCTTCACGTCGTACAACCTGCTCACCGAGCCCGAGTTCACCGGCCTGCAGAACTACGCCCGCCTGGTGCAGGACTCGATCTTCTGGCACTCGATGGTGGTGACCGTCGAGTACGTCCTCATCAACATCGTCATCCAGACCGTCGTCGCGCTGTTCATCGCCGTGATGATGCACCGCCTGACCAAGTCGACCTTCGTGCGCGGCATCGTGCTCGCGCCGTACCTGGTGTCGAACGTCGTCGCCGCCCTGGTCTGGCTCTGGATCCTCGACACCCAGCTCGGCATCGGCAACGAGATGCTCGCGGCACTCGGGCTCGACCGCATCCCGTTCCTGCAGAGCGACGTCTGGGGCATCCCCTCGATCGCGCTCATCAACGTCTGGCGGCACGTCGGCTACACGGCACTGCTCATCTTCGCCGGCCTGCAGTCGCTGCCCGAGACCGTGTACGAGGCCGGACGCATCGACGGTGCGAGCGAGTGGAAGATGTTCTGGCGCATCACGGTGCCGCTGCTCCGCCCGATCCTGTCCCTGGTGCTGATCATCACGGTGATCGGGTCGTTCCAGGTGTTCGACACCGTCGCCGTCACCACGCAGGGCGGCCCCGCGAACGCCACGAACGTCGTGCAGAACTACATCTACAACCTGGCGTTCGGCCGGTTCCAGTTCGGCTACGCGTCCGCGGTCTCGGTCGCGCTCCTCATCGTCCTCAGCATCATCACGATCATCCAGTACCGACTCACCCGCTCGGGTGAGTCGGACCTGGACTGAACGGAAGCGCCATGACCACGACACTCACCCGTTCCGTCACCACGTCCCGCCCGCCCCGGATGGGCGCCGGCCACCGTCGTCGCCCGTCGCTCGGCCGGGTGCTCGCCTGGGTCGCGATGATCCTGGTCATCGTCGTCACCCTGTTCCCGTTCTACTGGATCCTGCGCACCGCGCTGTCGTCGAACACCGCGATCAACTCCGACCCCACCTCGCTGCTGCCCGTCGGGTTCAGCCTGGGCGGGTTCGAGCGGGTCTTCGGCCTGCAGTCCACCGAAGAGGCGTTGGCCCAGGGCGGCTCCGGCGCCGCGCTGAACTTCTGGCGGTACCTGCTCAACTCGATCCTGGTGTCGACGCTCGTCACCGTCGGCCAGGTGTTCTTCTCAGCGGCGGCCGCCTACGCCTTCGCCCGGCTGCGCTGGCCCGGTCGCGACAGGGTGTTCGGGGTGTTCCTGGCCGGGCTGATGGTCCCGGCGATCTTCACGCTGCTGCCGAACTTCACGCTCATCAAGCAGCTCGGACTCGTCGACAACCTGCTCGGCATCGCCCTGCCGACGATGTTCATGACCCCGTTCGCGGTGTTCTTCCTGCGCCAGTTCTTCCTCGGCATCTCGAAGGAGGTCGAAGAGGCGGCGCTCATCGACGGCGCCGGCAAGGTCCGCGTGTTCTTCCGGCTCGTCATCCCGATGGCGGCGGCACCGATCGCCACGCTCGCCGTACTGACGTACATCACGAGCTGGAACGACTACTTCTGGCCGCTCATGGTCTCGTACACCGACAGCTCGCGGGTGCTGACCGTCGCGCTCGGCGTCTTCAAGTCGCAGACCCCGCAGTCCGGCACCGACTGGGCCGGGCTGATGGCCGCGACCCTGGTGGCGGCGCTCCCGATGATCCTGCTGTTCGGCGTCTTCGCCAAGCGGATCGTCAACTCCATCGGCTTCTCCGGGATCAAGTGACCCGGGCTCCGGACAGGACGAACACCATGACGAACCAACTGACCCGCCGCACGCTCTTCGCCGGCGGTGCCTCCGCCCTGGCCCTCGGCGCGCTCGCCGCCTGCTCCTCGCCCGGTCGCCGCACGACGAACCGGTCGGGTGCGCGCACCGTGAGCTACTGGCTCTGGGACGCGAACCAGCAGCCCGCGTACCAGGCCGTCGCCGACGCGTTCCACCGCGCGAACCCGGACATCACCGTGAAGATCACCCAGCTCGGGTGGAACGACTACTGGACCAAGCTCACCGCGGGCTTCATCGCCGGCACCGCGCCAGACGTCTTCACCGACCACCTGACGAAGTTCCCGCAGTACGCCGACCTCGACGTGCTCTACAAGCTCGACGAACTCGACGCCACGAAGGGCATCCGGGACGACGACTACCAGTCCGGACTCGCCGAACTGTGGAAGGGCCAGGACGGCCACCGCTACGGCTCGCCGAAGGACTGGGACACCGTCGCGATGTTCTACGACAAGAAGGCGATGGCGACGGCCGGGGTCTCCGCCGAGGAGCTCGGGTCGCTCGAGTGGAACCCGGACGACGGCGGCACGTTCGAACGGATGCTCGCGCGGCTGACCGTCGACTCGAAGGGCCGCCGCGGCGACGAGGACGGCTTCGACAAGGACGACGTCGCCGTCTACGGCATCTCGTCGAACGGCTCGGGCGGTGACGGATTCGGCCAGACCCAGTGGTCACCGTTCACCGGATCGGTCGACTGGTTCTACACGAACGAGAACCCCTGGGGTGACAGGTTCCGCTACGACGAGCGGGTCGTGCAGGACACCCTCGCCTGGTACTACCGGCTGGCGGAGAAGGGCTACATGGCGAAGTACGGGGTGTTCTCCACCACGACCGGGCCCGAGGTCCAGCTCGGCGCCGGCAAGTGCGCGCTGTCGTTCAACGGCTCGTGGATGATCGGGTCGTACCTCGGCATGGAGGGCCTCGACGTCGCGGTCGCCCCGACCCCGATCGGCCCGTCGGGTCACCGTGCGTCGATGTTCAACGGGCTCGGCGACTCGATCACGAAGCAGGCGAAGGACCCCGAGGCCGCGGCGAAGTGGGTGGCGTTCCTGGGCAGCGACGAGGCGCAGCGGATCGTCGGTGAGCGCGGGATCGTGTTCCCCGCTCGTCCCGCGGGCACCGAGGCCGCGGTGGCGTCGTTCCGGAAGCGCGGACTGGACGTCTCGGCGTTCACCCGGCAGGTCGAGGAGGACACCACGTTCCTGTTCCCGGTCACGAAGAACCCCGCCGACGTGCAGGCCCTGCTGCAGCCCGCCTTCGATGACGTCTACGCGAACGGCAAGCCGATCTCGACGCTGACCGGGGTCAACGAGCAGGTCAACAACCTGCTCGCCCTCACCTGATCGACGGCCTTCGGATCCGCCCGTCGTCCGCATGCCGCACCGTCCGGTGCGGTGTGCGGACGACGCGTTGACCGTGCCGCCGACCACGACCCAGACTGCAGGGGATGACTTCCCTCACCTCCCTCGTCTACATGTCCGTCGCCGTCGACGACCTCACCGACGACCAGTTGGTCGCCATGCTGCGTGAGGCGCGGCTCCGCAACCACGCGCTCGGTGTCTCCGGGCTCCTGCTCGCCAAGGGCGGTCGCTTCATGCAGGTGCTCGAGGGGCCGGTCTGGAGCGTCGAGGACCGCTTCGCCGCGATCGAGCGCGACCCGCGGCACACCGGCGTGAAGTCGCTGTCGCGTGAGTCCATCAGCACGCGTCGGTTCGACGGCTGGGCGATGGCGTTCGGCAGCCCGACCCGGGACGAGCTCCGTGACGAGCCCGGCTTCAGCACCTTCCTCAGCGACCGCACCGGTCTGCCGACCGGGGTGGCGGGTACGCCCGCCGACTGGCTGCTCCGCTGGTTCCGTGGGCGCGACCTGCAGGACCTGCCCGAGGAGCGCATCACGCTCGGCCGGCACGCGGCCTGAGCCGCACCACCCCTCGGACTGGAGGCGCGGTGCCAGCTGGCACCGTGCCTCCAGACTGTGAGACTGGTCCCGTGGAACGACGTGAGCAGATCCTGGTGGCCGCGGCGGAGGAGTTCGACCGCGTCGGCTTCGCCGGCGCGACGATCGCGGGCATCGCCCGCACGGCGGGCGTCTCGCAGGGCACGCTCCACTTCCACTTCCCGACGAAGCTCGCCCTGGCGCTCGGCGTCATCGGCGAGCAGAACGCCCGCACCTTCGACGTCGTCAGCCACACCGACAGCTCGCCGGTCGCCGCGCTGATCGGGGCGTCGCACGGCATCGCCGACCTGCTCCGGACCGACCCGATCGTGCGGGCGGGGATCCGGTTGTCGCTGGAGCGCGGCGAGTTCCAGACCGCGACGCTGAGCTTCTACGAGCAGTGGATCGGCGGGATCGTCGACGTGTTCCGGTTGGCCGTCGCGAGCGGGGAACTCCGCACCGACCTGACCGCGGAACAGCTCGGTTCGACGGTGGTGCCGTACTTCACGGGCGTGCAGCTCGTGTCCGACGTCCGGACGCGACGCACCGACCTGATGCCCGCGGTGGCGACCATGTGGCGCGTGGTGATCGCGGCGACGGCGGACCCGAAGCACCGCGACCGGCTGCTCGCCGTCGTCGAGGACGCGTTCGGCACCGGCTGAAGCGCCGCCGACGGGGCGCCACTGCCGGCGGATCAGAGGTCGTGCAGCTCGCGGTCGCGGAACCACTTCAGCAGCCACGCCGCGCTGGTCCGGTCGAACGAGCGCGGGAAGTCCATCGTGCCGGAGAGGAACGGGCTGAAGCCCTCCTCGGACCGGACGTCCGCGTCGTCGAGCGCGCGGTAGGCCATCGACCAGCCGTCGAACCGCCGGCGCTCGATGTCCTCGCGCACGAGTGACTTGACCTCGCCGTGGCGCGGGTCCTTCGCGATGACGGCGAAACGGTCGTCGACGCTCCACGCCGGCCCCTCGAGCAGCTGCATGAACCGGCCACCCTTGGCGAGCAGGAGCCCGGAGACCCCGAGCGCTTCGTTCCGCAGCCGGGACTCGGCGAGCAGCACCGCCAGGGCCTCGTCGTCGAAGGGGACGACGGCGCGACTCATGTAGACGATGGAGACGAGCACTCCTCCATCCTGCTGGGTGCGGGCCCGTTGCGCGAAGTGGATGTCCGCAACGCGCCCGCTGGGGCGGCGCTGCGGGTCAGCCCTGCGGCAGCTCGTGCGCGGTGACGTCCTCGTTGCGCTTCTTCCGCCACGGGCGGGCGGGCGTGTTCGGGCCGTCCCAGACGAGGATCGCGCCCCAGGCCGCGGCGATCAGCGGCACGGAGATGATCGCCCCGGTGATGCCGGCGAGGACGGTGCCGGCGGTCAGCCCGATCAGGATGACGAGGCCGTGCAGCTTGAGGGTGCGACCCATCAGGACCGGCTGCAGGAAGTTGCCCTCGAGCTGGTTCACGACGATCACGATGCCGATCACGATGAGCGCCTGCACGGGGCCGAGGGCCACGAGCGCGACGAGGGCGGCGAGGATGCCGGCGGCGGTGGCACCGACGATCGGGATGAACGCCGTGATGAAGACGATGACGGCCAGCGGCAGGGCGAGCGGGACGCCGACGATCGCGATGCTGACACCGATGCCGATCGCGTCGACGGCAGCGACGGTGGCCGTACCGCGGACGTACCCGCCGAGGGTCGAGACCACACGGTCGCCGACGCGGCGTGCACGGGCGTAGCGCTCACCGGTGAAGGGCCGGAGTAGGAACTCCCAGATGCTCGGGCCGTCCTTCAGGAAGAAGAACAGCACGACGATCATCAGGACGAGCCCGGTCAGGAAGTTTGCCGTGGCCGAGGCACCGGCGAGGGCACCGGAGCCGAACTGCGCGCTCGTCACGAAGTCGGAGGCACCCGCGACGGCGTCGTCGATCTGCTTGTCCGAGATCGAGAACGGCAGGGTCTTCGCGAACGTCTGCAGCTGCTGGAACCCGTCGACGGCGGACTTCTGCAGCTGTGCCCACTGGTTCTCGACCGCGACGACGATGAGCCAGCCGATCAGCCCCAGGACCGCGAGGACGCCGATGAGCACCGCGAGGGTGGCCAGCACCGACGGCACCCGGTGCTTGCGGAGCCACGACACCACGGGGTGCATGGCCGACGCGATGATGAGCGCGAGGAGCACGGGGATCGTGACGACGCTCAGGATGTTGCTCGCCCAGACGATGCCGGCGATGACCACCACGACGATGATGAGCTGCAGGCACCGGGTCGCGAGGTGCCCCGCGGAGTCGGACCAGGCCGCCTGGACCCTCGACGGAGTGGGCGGGGTGGTCGGGCGCGGAGCGTCGCGGAAGAACGGCATGCCCGAGACGCTACCGACCGGACGGCCGACGCGCCGGTTCCGCCGGTTCGATCGTGGGTGGGGTGTCCTGTCCCCGCGTCGCCGGGGCGACGAGGAACGCCGCGACCAGCAGGACGAGGGGCACGAGCATCGCCGTCTGCAGGCCGAGGTGCTCCCCGACGAACCCGAGCAGCGGCGGCCCCACCAGGAAGGCGATGTACCCGGCCGTGGCCACCACCGACACACGGCGGTCGCCGTCGGTGGGGTGGTCGCCCGCGGCCGAGATCGACAGGGGGAACCCGAGGGCGATGCCCAGCCCCCAGACGCCGGCGGCCGCCGCGGTGACGACCGGACTCGGCGACAGCACGACGAGCAGGACCCCGACGGCACCGACCGCGGCACAAACCCGGACGACCGGGGCGCGACCGAACCGGGCGACGAGCGGGGTGCCGGCCGCTCGACCGATGAGCATGGCGAGGGCGAATCCGGTGAACACGAGGGACCCGACCGATTCGGGGGCGTCGTGGTCGGTGGTCATCAGCAGCGGGAGCCAGTCGCTCGCGGCACCCTCGGCGAAGGCCATCGCCAGCGTGATGACGGCGATCATGGCGAGCTGCACGGTGAGGACGGAGCGGCGGGCTCCCCGGCGGGCGCCGGGGGCATCGGCAGGCGTGTCGGCCGGTGTGTCACGGGGCACCGGCCGCAGGTTCAGCGCCGCGAACCCCGCCAGTGCGGCCATCACCGCGGCACCGACGAGCAGGTGCGCCCCGACCGGGGTCCGCACCGCCGTCACGGCGATGCCGACGACCCCGCCGACCACGCTGCCCAGGCTGAAGCAGGCGTGCAGCACCGGCACGACCGGTCGCCCGATCTGCCGTTCGACCGCGGCGGCCTCGACGTTCAGCCCGATCTCGGCGACGCCCGCCCCGAAGCCGATCAGGAACAGCCCGGCCCAGACCCCGGCGGCGACCTGCGCCGGGGCGAGCAGCGCGACGAGCACCATGCCGACGACGGGCAGCGCGCCCCCGAGCAGGATGAGCGGGCGGTTGCCGGTCCGTCGCACCAGCGCCCCGGCGCCGAGGATCCCGATCATCGACCCGATCGACAGCCCGAGCAGGACCAGGCCCATCGCCTCGATCGACGCCCCGAGCTCGTCGCGGATCGCGGGCGTCCGGGTGATCCACGTCGCGATCCCGAACCCGGTCACCGTCGACGTGGCGAAGAGTGCGAGTCGATGCCGCCCGGCCATGCCCCCATCTGATCGGTCCGCGGGCAGCCAGTCAAGGGCGACCGCGTCACGCGCCTAGGATCGGGCCCATGGCGACCGTCCTCCTCGTCCGTCACGGACGCACCACCGCGAACGCCACCGGCGTCCTGGCCGGACGCACCGCCGGCGTGCGGCTCGACGCCGTCGGCCGCACCCAGGCCGAGCGGACCGCGGAGCGCATCGCCGCGGTGCCCGTCGTCGCCGTGGTGTCGAGTCCGCTCGAGCGCTGCCGGCAGACCGCCCGCGCGATCCTCGACCGGCAGACCGACCGGCAGACCGACCGACCGGCCGGGCCGCCCGCCTCGTTGATCGAGCGGGCCATCACCGAGGCCGACTACGGGCAGTGGCAGGGCCGGAAGCTCGCCGACCTGGCGAAGGAACCCCTCTGGCGCACGGTGCAGGCGAACCCGAGCGCCGTCGTGTTCCCCGGTGGTGAGTCCATGCAGACGATGCAGTCCAGGGCCGTCGCGGCCGTCCGGCGCATCGACGCCGAGGTCGAGGCGGAGCACGGACCCGGCGCCGTCTGGGTCGCGGTGAGCCACGGCGACATCATCAAGAGCGTCCTCGCCGACGCGTTCGGCATGCACCTGGACCTGTTCCAGCGCATCGGTGTCGGCCCGGCCTCGGTGTCCGTCGTGCGCTACGGCGAACACCGCCCCGAGGTCGTCGCGACGAACACCGAGTCCGGTGACCTGTCCTGGCTGCGCACCGCCCCGGCACCCAGCGGCGACGCCGCGGTCGGCGGCGGCGCGGGCAACCCGGCACCCGACGCGCCCGCGGGTCCTGCCCGACCCTGAACGGGCGGAGCCGAGCGCTCCTACAATGCGGGTATGCCCACCATCGTCCACGGCTTCGACTGGCCGGACCGCCTCGTCGTCGGCACCATCGGCCGTCCGGGTGAGCGCGCCTTCTACATCCAGGCCCGCTCCGGTCGACGCGTCACCAGCGTCGCGCTCGAGAAGGAGCAGACCGCCGTGCTTGCCGACAAGATCGACGAGCTCCTCGACGAGGTCGCGACCGTCGACGACAACCGCTTCAGCGTGCCGCCGTCGGTGCCGGTCGAACTCCGCGACCCGGAGCCGCTCGACCAGCCCGTCGAGGCCGAGTTCCGCGCCGGGGCCCTGAGCCTGGGCTTCGACCCGTCCACCGCGCAGGTCGTCATCGAGGCGTACCCGATCGACGACGAGGTCGAGATCGTGTCCGAGGAGAGCGAGGACGGCGTCGAGATCGAGGCCGTCGTCGAGATCCCCGAGCCCGCCGAGCTGTTCCAGGTGAAGATCCCGGTCGGCACCGCCCGGGCCTTCGTCGAGCGCACGCGCGAGGTCGTCGCCGCCGGTCGTCCGCCCGGCGACGCATGAGCGACAGCTCGCTCTCCATCCGGGCGCGCATCCGTGAGGCGTCCAACGCCACCTTCCTCGCGGAACTCGACGGTGCGACCGTCGTCTACAAGCCCATCGAGGGCGAGCGTCCGCTGTGGGACTTCCCGGACGGCACGCTCGCAGGCCGCGAGATCGCCGCGCACCTGGTCTCCGAGGCGTTCGGCTGGGGTGTCGTCCCACCCACGTGGATGGGTGACGGTCCGTTCGGGCCCGGCATGGTGCAGCGCTGGCAGGACGTCGACCCCGAGCAGGACGCCGTCGACCTGGTGACGCCGGAGCTCGCCGAGGCGGACGGTTCGCCCTGGCTGCCCGTGCTCGAGGCCATCGACGAACACGACCAGCCCGTGACGCTCGTGCACGAGGACTCCGAGGCCCTGCGCCGGATGGCCGTCTTCGACGTCGTCGTGAACAACGCCGACCGCAAGGGCGGGCACGTGCTCGCGATGCCCGACGGCCACCGTTTCGGCGTGGACCACGGGCTCACCTTCCACGTCGAGCACAAGCTCCGGACGGTCCTGTGGGGCTGGATCGGGGAGCCGCTCGGGCCGGACGAGCTCGAGGGCCTCGACCGGGTGTCCGACGCCCTGCGCGGCGGTCTCGGCGACGAGCTCGCCGAGCACCTGACGGACGAGGAGATCGACACGCTCCGGGCGCGCTGCGCGGCCCTGCGTGCCGTCGGGATCTTCCCGCCGCCGCCCGGTCACGGCCCCGCCGTGCCCTGGCCGCTGTTCTAGACGCACCCAGGGACGGAGTGGAGGCCCGCGGCGGTGTCGCCACGGGCCTCCCGTCCGTCCCGCGTGGGCTTCAGAGCCCCCAGCCGTCGCGGGGGAGCGCGCCGCCGGCCCCGCGACGCGAGCCGAGGTACGAACCGACCACGGCGACCCCGAGGTCGTCGTTCTCCGGAGCCACGACGCTGCCGTCCACCCGCTTCGCCATCGCGTCGATGAACCGGGCGAGCCCCGGGTCCTCGCCGAGCCGGAAGAACGTCGTCTGGGCGCCGAGGCGTCCGGCGTTTTCGAGTTCCCGCACGGTCAGCGCGATCGTCACCGGGTCGGGCGGGTAGTCGAACCAGACCTGCCCGTTCGGCTCGAGGTGCGACGTCGGCTCGCCGTCGGTGACGATGAGGAGCACCGGTTGGGCCGTGGGGTGCTTGCGGAAGTGCCGGTTGGCGAGCAGCAGGGCGTGGTGCAGGTTCGTGCCCTTGTCCCACATCGCGTCGAGACCGACGAGCTGTTCGACGTCCATCACCTCGGCCTCGCGACCGAAGGCGATGAGCTGCAGGTCGTCGCCGCGGAACCGGGTCGACACCAGGGTGTGCAGCGCCAGGGCGGTGCGCTTCATCGGCACCCAGCGGTCCTCCATCGCCATCGAGAACGACGTGTCGACGAGCAGCGCGACGCAGGCCTGGGTGCGGGCCTCGGTCTCCTGCACCTCGACGTCCTCGATGCTCAGGCGCACACCGGCTCCCTGTCGACCGCTGGCCGCCGTCCGCACCACGGCGTTCGTGATGGTGCGGGGGATGTCCCACGGCTCGGTGTCACCGAACGCCCACTGCCGCGACGCCCCCGAGGGCTCGCCCGCGGCGCCTGAACGACGGAGGTCCCGCGCGCCCTGGCGACCGGACATCCGCTGGGCGACGTCCTTGAGCAGGCTCTTGCCGAGCTGCCGCATCGCCTTCGGGGTGAGCCGGAGCTGCCCGTCGGCACCGCGACGCATCGCCCCGGAGTTCCGGAGCGCCTGCTCGAGGCGCTGCAGGGTCTTCGCGTCGACCGCGGCCTCGTCGCCGAGCTGCCGGGACAGCGCGTCGAGGTCCAGGTCGTCGAGCTCCGAGCCCGGCCCGGACTGGGCGAGCTGGTCGGCGAGGGCGTCGAGGTCCGCGATGTCCTGGAACACCCCGGTGCCGTCGCCCAGGCCGAGGCCCTGTTCACCCTCGAGGCGCTCGGATCCGCCCCAGTCCTCGCCGGGACGCAGTGCGCGCAGGGTGCTGTCGAGCTGGGACAGCTGCCCCATCAGGTCGGGGGAACCGAAGGCCTGCTGGGCGAGGGCATCGAGTTCGTCCCGCTGCTCCTGGGTCATCGAGTTGCGCATGCGCTGCGCCGCGGCCGCGCGGGCTGCCAGGTCGTCGAGCAGCTCGTCGACGTTCGCCGGGTCCGACGGGAAGTACTCGCCGTGCTGGTCCATGAAGTCGTCGAACTGCTGCTGTGTGTCCTCGCCGCGGGCGTGCGCCTCGAGCAGGGCGTTGAGGTCCTGCATCATCGCGCTGACCGCGGCCCGGTCCTGGTCGGTGGCACCCTCGAGCGCCTGCTTCATGCCGGCGAAGCGCTGATCGAGCACCTCGCGGCCGAGCAGGTCCTTGATCTCGTCGTACTTCTGGCGCGCGGCCGGGCTCGTCCAGTCGTAGTCGCCGAGTTCCTGCACCGCGGCGGCGGGGGAGGGCGACAGGCTGTCGAGCTGCAGTTCGGCCAGGGCCCGGTCGCCGTCGTCGAGGTCGACGTTGCGGGCGAGCTCCCCGCGTTCGGCGAGCAGCGCCTGGTCGAGGAGCTCGCGCACCTGCTGCAGGGTGCCGTCGAGGTTGTTCCTGCTCGTCAGCTCACGGCGGCGCTCGGCCACCCGGCGGGCCAGGTCGTCGAGCCCGCGCTGCGTCCTGCCGCCACGCCGCAGGAACTCCCGCATCGCGCGCTCCGGCGACGTGCCACCCATCACGTCCTGTCCGATGGCGTCGAGCGCCTCGGCCAGGTCGACCGGGGCGGCGAGCGGGTCCGGTCCGTCGGTGTACCGGCCGTACCGGGTGTCGCGCGTCAGGCGTCGGTTCTGCCTAGCCATAGACGGCTTCGCCCCCGCCGGACTCCTTGCTGATGCGTCGGGCCAGGAACAGCCCCTCGAGGGCGAGCTCGATGGCGCCGGCGCGTTCGCCGTCGTTCGTGGCACCCATCCGGTCGCACACCTGGTCGTACAGGTCGGACTCGCCGATCGACGGCAGGCCTTCGAGGAACGCCCGGGCACTGACCTGCTCGCCCGTGGTGACCATCGTGCCGCCGTCGAGCGCGTCCACGAGCACCGCGAAGTCGAGGCCCGTGAAGCGGGAGCGCACGGTCTCGGCGGTCGCGGTGCGGAGCAGGTGCTCGAGGACCTCGTCGGCCCGGTCCTCTTCGCCGTTCTCGAACTCGATCTTGCCGCCGAGGACGTCCACCGCGGTCTCGAGGTCGATCGGCCGGGCGACCGCCTCGTCCTCGCCCTGGCGAGCTGCGCGGTGCACCGCGGCCGCGGACACCGTCTCGGCACCGGCGATCGCGAACCGGGCGCTCACACCGCTGCGCTGGTCGACGGCGCTCGAACCACGCAGTGCGCGGGTGAACCGGGCGAGGATCTCGATCAGGGCGTCGGGGACCTCGGCCGTCAGCTGGGCCTCCTGCCGGATGACGGCGATCTCGTCGTCGAGCTCGATCGGGTAGTGCGTGCGGATCTCGGCGCCGAAGCGGTCCTTCAGCGGCGTGATGATCCGGCCGCGGTTCGTGTAGTCCTCGGGGTTCGCGCTCGCCACGACGAGCACGTCGAGCGGCAGTCGCAGCACGTAGCCGCGGATCTGGACGTCGCGCTCCTCCATCACGTTGAGCATCGCGACCTGGATGCGTTCGGCCAGGTCGGGCAGCTCGTTGATCGCGACGATGCCACGGTGCCCGCGGGGGACGAGCCCGAAGTGGATGGTCTCCGGGTCGCCCAGGCTGCGGCCCTCGGCGACCTTCATCGGGTCGACGTCGCCGATCAGGTCGGCGACGCTCGTGTCCGGCGTCGCGAGCTTCTCCACGTAGCGGTCGTCGCGGTGCCGCCAGCTGATCGGCAGGGCGTCGCCGAGGTCGTCGGCACGCCGGATGCTCGCGGTGGTGATCGGTTCGTACGGGTGCTCGCCGAGTTCGGAGCCGATGATGACCGGCGTCCACTCGTCGAGCAGGCCCTGCAGGGTGCGGAGCAGCCGGGTCTTGCCCTGGCCGCGCTCGCCGAGCAGGACGACGTCGTGGCCGGCGATCAGGGCGCGTTCGAGCTGGGGGATGACGGTGGTCTCGAAGCCGTGCAGGCCGGGCCACGGATCGGTGCCCTGGCGCAGGGCGGTGAGCAGGTTGTCGCGGATCTCGGCGCGGACCGTCTTCTGGACGTGACCAGAGGTGCGGAGCTCGCCGACCGTGCGGATGTCAGGTCGGGTCACCTCTCCGACGCTACGCCGCGTTCGCGACGGCGACCAGGGTCGGACTGGAGGCGCGTGGCGGGCCCGCACCGGGCCTCCCGTCCGCTTGTGGGTTTCCATCGCACTTGCGATCATTGAGATCCCGGCGACGGAGCCGGATTCGAAGTAGGGGGATCCGGCTCCGCCCCCGGTTCCTCGTTCCGCATCTGAACCACATCGGCGATCTCGGCGTACGGTCCCATTTCGTGAGCAGCGCGAACACAACCATCAAGAGCCTGGTGCCCGCCAGGATGGACCGCTTGCCGTGGACCCGGTTCCACTGGAGCGTCGTCGTCGGACTCGGCGTGTCCTGGATCCTCGACGGTCTCGAGATCCAGATCGTCTCGAACGCGGGCTTCCAGGCGGACCTGAACCTGTCCACGCAGCAGGTGACGTCCCTCGGCACGATCTACCTGATCGGCCAGGTCGTCGGTGCCCTGGTGTTCGGGCGCATGTCCGACCGGTTGGGGCGGCGCAAGCTGTTCATCCTGACGCTCGCGATCTACCTGATCGGTTCGGGCATCGCGGGCCTCGCGCAGGACTTCTGGTTCCTGGCGGCCTTCCGGTTCGTCGCGGGGTTGGGCATCGGCGGCGAGTACGCGGCGATCAACTCGGCGATCGACGAGCTCATCCCGGCGAAGTACCGCGGGCACGTCGACATCGCCATCAACGGCACGTACTGGGGCGGTGCCGCACTCGGCGCGTTCGCGAACATCTACCTGCTCGACACGTCGTACTTCGCCGAGAACATCGGCTGGCGCATCGGCTTCTTCCTCGGCCCGGTGCTCGGCATCGCGATCATCTTCCTGCGACGCCACATCCCGGAGAGTCCGCGGTGGCTGATGACGCACGGGCGCGAGGAAGAGGCCGAGGCCACCGTCTCCCGCATCGAGGCGTCGGTGGAGCAGGCGACCGGCAGACCCCTGCCCGAGGTCGACCAGTCGAAGGCGATGACCGTCACCCCGACCGACCGCGTCGGGTTCCTGGCCATCGCGCGCGTGCTGCTGAAGCAGTACCCGACCCGCACACTCGTCGGCGCGACGATGATGATCACGCAGGCGTTCCTGTACAACGCGATCTTCTTCACCTACGCCCTGGTGCTCACGAACTTCTTCGGCCTGAAGACGGCGGAGACGGCGGTCTACTTCTTCCCGTTCGCGATCGGCAACCTGCTCGGCCCGATCATCCTGGGACGCTTCTTCGACACCTGGGGTCGTCGCCAGATGATCTTCCTGACGTACCTGGTGTCCGGCCTCGTGCTCGCCACGTCGGCGTTCCTGTTCCAGGCCGACGCGATCTCGGCGACGGTGCAGGTCGCGTTCTGGTGCGTCTCGTTCTTCTTCGCGTCGGCCGGTGCCTCGAGCGCCTACCTGACCGTCAGCGAGATCTTCCCGCTCGAGCTGCGGTCGCAGGCGATCTCGTACTTCTTCGCCCTCGCGCAGATCTTCGGTGCGGTCGCACCGGCCATCTACGGTGCGTTCATCGGTGACGGGTCGTCGCGGGAGCCGCTGTTCTGGGGGTACCTGCTCGGATCCGCGGTGATGATCGGCGGCGGTGTGGTCGCCCTGGTGTTCGGGGTCGACGCCGCGCGGAAGGGGCTCGAGGACGTCACCCAACCACTCTCGGTGCTCACCGGGGACGCGAAGTCCGACCGCAGGTGAGCCCCGCGGCGGCGGCCTGACATTCTGTATTCAGAGTGTTTAGCGCCGCCGTCGCAGCGCTGCCACTGTGCCTGCATGGCACTCCTCCACAGCGCGACACCGGCGACCACGATCCACGGCAGCGACCGCCCCCGCCTCGGGGGTGCCGCCCGTGCGTGACCCTGGGCTGATGGAGCACACCCCCGTCCGAGCAGGCGTCGGCGGCCTCGATCCCCGCGACCTGCGCCGCAGTCTGCTGCGCGACGCGGTGTTCCTGCGACTGCTCGACAGCGTCCTGCGGGGGGAGTACCGCCGCGGGCAGCGGCTGCGGCTCGACACCCTGGCATCGGACATGCGGGTGTCACGGACGCCCGTGCGCGAAGCCCTCGTGACCCTCGAGTCCCTGCAGCTGGCCACCGTGCAGCGCTACGTCGGTGTCGTGATCTCGCAGTGGTCGGTCGATCAGATGATCGAGCGACTGCGGATCGCCCAGGCCCTGCTCGTCGATCCGCCGTCGAACTCCGTCGGGTACCACGACCGGTTCGACAAGGTGTGGCTGCGCGAGTGCTGGACCGAGGCCGGTGCCTTCGTCGAACTCGGGGCCTGGTACCTGCGACGCCGCGGGTCGTCGGTCAGCGGCGACTGGTTGCTGTCGCAGCGCATCGTGCTCGACATGTTCTTCACCGACGACGTCGCCCTGGCGAACGGGATCGATGCCGTGGTCGACCGGCGACGCCGGGTCGAGATCGTCGAGCGGGCCGTGGACGCCGCCGAGCGAGACGACCTCGACGACTGTGCCGCGGCGCTCCTCGACCTGTCGACTGCGCTGATCGCCCTGCCCAACCGCTTCCGGGTGGTCGTGTCGGCCTGAACCGGCGCCGGCTGCGGATCCGCTCAGGTCCGCGCCGACCGCCGTGGATCCGCAGGTCGCGGCACGGAGCAGCGAGCGGTACCGGTGTCCCTCGCACTGGATCGTCAGGCAACGTCGTGGCAGCCTTGACCGGTTGCCGTCCCCGGCGTGTCCACCGACGACAGGAGTGCCCGTGAACGACGTCCGCGATCGATCCCACCGCTTGAACCGAGCGTCCGGGATCGCACGGCACGGACGTCTGCGGCGCTCGAGCCCCGTCGCGACCGCTGCCAAGACGGTCTCGGCCGTCGTCGCCGTGGCCCTGGTGAGCTCGGTCTCGGTCACGGCGATCGCGGCGAAGCAGGTCACGGACGACCTCGGTGACGGCGTCGAGATCCAGGGTCAGCCCGCACCGCAGGCGAAGGGCGGCGCGAAGCCGATCAGTGCCTTCAAGGGCGGGTTCAACATGCTCGTCGTCGGCACCGACAACGACCCCGAGCAGAGTGCTGCCTTCGGGGAGCGGGACGCGACCCTCAACGACGTCAACATCCTGCTGCACGTCTCGGCCGACCACACCAACGCGACCGCGGTGAGCATCCCGCGTGACCTCGTCACGCCGATCCCTGCCTGCCGGAAGACCGACGGCACGGGCACGGCCCCGGCGATGGCGGCGCAGCCGATCAACACCTCGTTCGGCGAGGGCGGCCTGAACTGCGTCACCCAGACCGTCGCCGGGCTCACCGGTCTCGACATCCAGTACTCGGCCGCGGTGTCCTTCAAGGGTGTCATCGAGATGTCCAACGCCATCGGCGGCGTGCCCGTCTGCGTCGCCCAGCCCATCACCGACTCGTACACCGGGCTGAACCTGCCGGCCGGCACCTCGACCCTGCAGGGTGACGAGGCCCTGGCGTTCCTGCGCACCCGGCACGGGGTCGGCGACGGGTCGGACCTCGGTCGGATCTCCAGTCAGCAGGTGTTCCTGTCGTCGCTGCTCCGCACCGTGAAGTCGAACGACACCCTCGGTTCGCCGACCCGCCTGTACAAGCTGGCCCGGGCGGCGGCGTCGAACATGCAGCTGTCCCAGAGCCTCAACGACATCGGGACCATGGTGCAGATGGGCCTGGCGCTCCGCGACCTGCCGCTGGCGCAGGTGAACTTCGTGCAGTACCCGGGCACCACGGGCGGCACCGGCGTCTACGAGGGCAAGGTCGAGCCGACGACGTACCTGGCCGACCGGCTGTTCGCGAAGATCAAGGCCGACCAATCGTTCTCCCTCGGGGCGGACAGCACGGGCATCGGGTCCGAGACGAGCCCGACGCAGACGAAGCCGACGCAGACGAAGCCGACGCAGACGAGCCCGACGCAGCCGACTGCTGCACCGTCGGCACCGGCCGCCGCGCCGGAGCCCGCGACCCCGGCAGCGCCGTCGTCCGCCGCACCGCGCACCCCATCGGCGACGCCCGAGACCATCGACGGGCTCGAGGGCCAGTCCGCCGACCAGCAGACCTGCTCCAAGGCGTTCGGGTACTGAGGCGCGGGCGGGCGGTTGCTCGCCTGCCGTCCCCGAGTCTCGGCTGCGCGGACTCTCTGCGGCCTGCAGCACCCGCGAACTGTCCGCGGAGACGAGTCTCGGCTCGGGAGGTGCCCGGAACGCAGAAGCGGGGGCGCGGTGGTGGGCCGCGCCCCCGGAAGAAGTCGCTCCCCGCCGGGCGCCACGCGATCGGGCGCGCCGGGCCCGCGCGGGGAACGACGTCGGGTGCTGTGTCGCGACGTCGGGGACGAGCCCCGGAACGTGATTGCCGCGTCCCGATGATGCTATGCAGTGGGGTACGCCCCGACAACCCCCACGTGTCCCCACTTCGGGGGACCGAGTGCGTCGGGTCGTGCCACGCGCGGGTGTGCGTCGGGTCGAGAGTGGCGCGGTCCTCCTGTATGGTGGTCGCAGCGCTCGCGAGAGTGCTTGGAGACGTCGCATAGTCCGGCCGAGTGCACCACCCTGCTAAGGTGGAGTCCCCTTTGAGGGGACCGAGGGTTCAAATCCCTCCGTCTCCGCACGACGATGAACCCCGGTCCGATCGGACCGGGGTTTCGTCATTCTCTGACCGGAAGCGCATCAGACCGTCGCGATGCTCCCCGTTGTCGTGGTCCGTACGCCGGAGCGCCCCCGGCGCACCGCGGCCATCGCCACGAGCGTCAGCACCACGGCTGCCAGGGTGATCCCCGACCCCGCCCAGATCGGCGACGTGTACCCGAGCCCGGCGGCGATGGTCAGGCCGCCGATCCAGGCCCCGAGCGCGTTGCCGAGGTTGAACGCGGCGATGTTCGCCCCGCTCGCCAGGGTCGGTGCGTGGTCGGCGTACTGCATCACCCGCGTCTGCAGGGCCGGCACGGTCGCGAACCCGAACGCCCCCATCAGCACGAGGGCGATCACGGTGAGCACCGGCGAGGTCGCGACGAGGGCGAACGCCGCGAGCACCACGGTCAGCACGACGAGCACCACGAGCAGGGTGCGATCGATCGAACGGGCCGCGAGCTTGCCCCCGGCGAAGTTGCCGACGAACAGCCCGATGCCGAACACGATGAGCAGCCACGGCACCGCGGACGACGGGAACCCGGACACCGAGGTCAGCGTGTACGCGATGTAGGTGAAGGCGCCGAACATCCCGCCGTAGCCGAGCACGGTCATGCCGAGCGACAGCCAGACCTGCCCGGACCGGAAGGCGCCGAGCTCGCGGGCGAGGGACGGAACCTCGGTGGAGCGGACCGCGGGGACGAGGACGAGCACGCCGATCAGGGCGACGACGCCGATGGCCGCGATCGCCCAGAACGTCGCACGCCAGCCGGCGGCCTGGCCGAGGAAGGTGCCGAACGGCACGCCGAGCACGTTCGACGCGGTGAGCCCGGTGAACATCAGCGCGACGGCCGAGGCGCGCTTGGACCGCTCGACCATGTTCGCGGCGACGACCGAGCCGATGCCGAAGAACGCTCCGTGGCACAGGGCGGCGATGACGCGGCCGGTCATCATCGCGCCGTAGGTCGGGGCGATCGCGGACAGGGTGTTGCCGACGATGAACAGCACGAGCAGCCCGAGCAGGACGGGCTTGCGGGGGAGTCGCGTGGTCGCGGCGGTGAGCCCGAGGGCCCCGACGATGACCGCCAGGGCGTATCCGGTGACGAGCCAGCCGGCGGTGGTCTCGGTGACGCCGTAGTCGGCCGCCACCTCGGGCAGCAGGCCGGTGATGACGAACTCGGTCAGGCCGATGCCGAATCCGCCGAGTGCGAGGGCGATGAGTCCCGCGGGCATGGATGTCCTTCCGTTGTGCAGCTGTGCCGCGTACGCTGGTTGTTGCAGACGCGGGATATCGATAGTTGCACACGCGGGGTATCCGCGCAAGCAACTGTCGCCGTCTGCACCGACCGAAGGAGCCCCGATGTCCGTCGACGACACCTCCACCGCCGTCCGTGCCCACGGCTGGCGCACCCTGGCGGCGCTGCACGGCATGATCGAGACGCGCCTGGAGCGGGCGCTCCGCGAAGTCGGCCTGTCCGTCGTGGAGTTCACGGTGCTCGATGCCCTGCGCCGCCAGGACGGCTTCCACATGCGCATGCAGCAGCTCGCCCGCGCGGCCGCCCTCAGCCCGAGTGCGACCACCCGACTGGTGAACCGGCTCGAGGAGCGTGCCCTGCTGACCCGCGTCCTGTGCGCTGACGACCGTCGCGGGCTCTACACGGAGCTCACGCACGCCGGGCAGGTCCTGCTCGAGCGTGCGACGCCGATCCACGCCGAGGCGCTCGAGGGCGCCCTCGCCGAGGCACACGAGGTCCCCGAACTCGCCGACCTGGCCGAGTCCGTCGAGCGGCTCGAGGGCGCGCGCGTCTGACCCCGGGTCACCTCGCACCCGGCCTGGAGGCCCGGCGCACCTCCGCCACGCCGGCACCGGCCCCCGGTGCGGTCACCACTCAGGCGCGCGGCGGCCCCGTCGTCGACCGCACGACGAGCGTCGGCGGCACGAGCGTCCGGAGGGGATCCGCCGGAACCCCTGCTGCCGCACCGATCCGCTCGACCAACCGCGCAGCCGCCAGGCGCCCGACCTCGTCGTTGTGCGGGTCGACCGTCGTCAGGCGCAGCAGGGGCGACGCGGCGAGCGGGGTCTCGTCGTTCCCGATCACCGAGACGTCGTGGGGCACGCGGAGTCCTGCTTCCTGCACGGCGGCGATCGCGCCCATCGCCATGACGTCGTTCGCGGCGAACACCGCGGTCAGGTCGGGGTGCTCTCGCAGCGCGAGCCGCATGCCCTCGTAGCCGGTCGTCTCCGAGGTCGGGCCGGAGCCGTAGACCAGCGGCTCGATGCCGGACGCGACCAGCTGCGCGACGGTGGCGTCGCGGCGGAGCGCAGCCGGGCCTCCCGAGCCGGTGACGTGGGCGATGCGGCGGTGACCCAGGCCGATCAGGTGATCCGCTGCCAGGCGTCCGCCGGCGGCTTCGTCGGAGGCGACCACGTCGAGTCCGCCGGGGACGTCCTCGCGCGCGCCGGCGACCACGACCGGGGTGTCGGCGGGGACGACGACGTCGGGGAACCCCTCGGCGGCGAGCACCACGCCGTCGACCCGCAGGGAGACCAGGTCGTCGAACGGTGACGAGTCGAGGTGGGCGTTGGCCCGGGTGTCGGCGAGGGTGAGGCGGAGTCCGTGCGGGGCGAGGGCCTCGCGGATGCCGTCGAGCATCGGCACGTACCAGGGGTTCCGGAAGTCGTCGACGATGACCCCGATGGTGCGGGTCCGGGTGCCGGCGAGGATCGCGGCGGCGCGGTTCGGGCGGTAGCCGAGCTCCGCGACGGCGGCGAGCACCGCCGAGCGGCGGGCGGGGGAGACCCCGGGGTCCTCCCGCAGCACCATCGACACCAGGGACTTCGAGACGCCTGCGCGTGCGGCGACGTCGATGATCGTCGGCGGGCGAGGGGTCACGTTGAGCCTTTCCGGCACGGTGCTTGACAGGACATGGGCTGGTGCGACTACAGTCTACCGACACGTTCTGGAACGTTCCAGAAGCGGGACCAGCGACCTTCTCGAAGGAGAGAACATGAGCGACAGCATCGGCGTCGCCGTCATCGGTGCGGGCATGGCGGGCAAGGCCCACATGGCCGCGTGGCGGAACGCGCCCTCCCTCTTCACCTCGACCCTGCCGGCGGTCCGGCTCGTCTCGGTCGGCGACGTCTACGAGCCCCTCGCCGCCGAGGCCGCACGGCGCTTCGGCTACGAGCGGCACGACACCGACTGGCGGGCCATCGCTGCGGCGGACGACATCGACGTGGTGAGCGTCGTCGTCGCGAACACCCTGCACCGCGAGATCGTCGAGGGGCTGCTCGCCGCCGGCAAGCACGTGCTCTGCGAGAAGCCGCTGTCCGACTCGCTCGACGATGCCCGTGCGATGGCGTCCGCCGCTGCCGAGGCCGAGCAGCGCGGAGTCCTCGGCCGCATCGGCTTCACCTACCGCCGGGCTCCCGGGCTCGCGGCCATCAGGGAGCTCGTCGAGGACGGCACGCTCGGCCGGGTCCTGCACGTCTCCGGCCGGTACTGGACCGACTACGGCGCCTCGCCCGACGTCCCGTTCTCGTGGCGCTTCGCGGGGGAGCCGGGGTCCGGCGCGCTCGCCGACGTCGGCTCGCACCTGTCCTACGTCGCCGAGTTCCTGGCCGGCCCGGTCCGGAGCGTCAGCGGCGGGACGTTCACCACGTCGATCACCGAGCGACCGGTGGCCGCCGGGCACGCCCTGCGGGGGCAGGCCGTCCCGCTCACCGGCGAGACCGCTGCCGTCGGCAACGACGACTACGCCACGTTCAGCGCACGCTTCGGTGACGGCACGGTCGTCGGGTCGCTCGAGGCCTCCCGCGTCGCGGCCGGGCACCCGAACGGCCTCGTCATCGAGGTGTTCTGCGAGCGCGGTGCCGCCCGCTGGGACCAGGAGCGCGCCTCCGAGATCGGCCTCGCGCTGCTGTCCGACGGCTCGCGCCTGGGCGGCTACCGCCAGGTCGTGCTCGGCCCGGACCACCCCTACGTCGCGGGCGGCATGGCGATGGACGCCCCCGGCGTCGGCTGGGGGCAGAACCAGATGTTCGAGTACCAGGCGCGGGCGTTCCTCGACGAGATCGCGGGGCTGTCCGGCACCGTGCCGAACGCACTGCCCGCGAACGCCACGTTCGACGACGGCGTGCACAACATGGAGGTCCTCGACGCGGTGGCACGGTCCGCCGCTGCCGGGGGCGCCACCGAGACGATCAAGGAAGCAGTGACGGCATGAAACTCGGTCTCTACAACGCGATCCTGCACGACCGGCCCCTCGCCGACGCGCTCCGGGTCATCGCGGCCAACGGCCTCACCGGCATCGAGCTGAACACCGGCGGGTTCCTGCCCCCGGTGCACGTGCCCGACATCGACGCGATCCTGCAGGACGACGGGGCGCGTGACGCGTTCCTCGCGCAGTTCGCGGGGACCGGTGTCTCGATCGCCGGGCTCAACTGCAACGGCAACCCGCTGCACCCCGACCCCGCGATCGGCCCCGCGCACGCCGAGGACGTCCGGCGCAGCATCCGCCTCGCGGCCCGCCTCGGGCAGGACCGCGTCGTCACGATGTCCGGACTGCCCGCGGGCGAGCCGGGCGGGACCCGGCCGAACTGGATCGTGAACGCCTGGAACTCGGCCGCGCTCGACGTGCTCGAACACCAGTGGAGCGTCGCGGTGCCGTTCTGGCAGGAGATCGACGCCCTGGCCCGGGAGCACGGCGTCAAGGTCGCGCTCGAACTCCACCCCCAGAACCTCGTGTTCAACCCGGCGTCGATCCGGGAGCTCGTCGAGCGCGGCGGGCTGACCAACGTGGGGGTCGAGCTCGACGCCTCGCACCTGTTCTGGCAGCAGATGGACCCGGTGGCGGTCGTCCAGGACCTCGGGCCGCTCGTGTTCCACGCCGCAGCGAAGGACGTCCGGATCAACCCGCACGCCGCGATCAACGGGGTGCTCGACAACTCGTTCCGCCGGTTGTCACCCGACGAGCCGCGCACGAACCTCGGCGGCGGCGAGTGGGCGAACGAGTGGCCGAAGCCGTCGGCATGGGACTTCGTGGCGCTCGGCAAGGGCCACGACGAGGCGTACTGGACGACGTTCCTCGGGGCCCTGCGTGCGATCGACCCGAACATGTGGGTGAACATCGAGCACGAGGACACCGAGCTCGGACGCGAAGACGGGGTCGCGGTCGCCGCGCGCGTGCTCCGCGCCGCGGACGCGGCGCTGGCGCGCCGGTCCTGACCGTCCGTCAGGTGACCCGGGTACTGCCTGGAGGAGCGTGGGCCGTTCCGCGCACGAGGTGACGGATCGGCGTGTGGTGGGTCGTGCCTCCCGGCCCCACCACACGCGGATCGGCCACCGGTGCGCGGAACGACCAGTCCGTGCACCCGTACCGGGTGCTGTCACCGGCCCGATGTAGCATGCACGACACCTGTCCCGTGACGATGGAGCCCTGCGTGCCGGAGCCGACCGACCCCGTCTTCCCGCTCGAACACGTGCGGGCGGTGGGCGACGACATCGTGGCCTCCGTCGCCACGGTGATCGACGGCAAGGCGGAAGCCATCCGCACCGCCCTGACGGTGATGCTCGCCGAGGGGCACCTGCTCGTCGAGGACGTCCCCGGCGTCGGCAAGACCGTGCTCGCCAAGGCGCTCGGCGCCTCGGTCGGCGGGTCGGTGAACCGCATCCAGTTCACCTCGGACATGCTGCCGTCCGACGTCACGGGCGTGAACATCTTCGACCAGTCGTCCGGCACCTTCCGGTTCTCGCCCGGCCCGGTGTTCGCGAACGTGGTCATCGGCGACGAGATCAACCGCACCAGCCCGAAGACCCAGTCGGCCCTGCTCGAGGCGATGGCGGAGTCGCAGGTCACCGTCGACGGTGTGACGCGCCCGCTCGACCGGCCGTTCATGATCGTCGCGACGCAGAACCCGATCGACATGGAGGGCACGTACCCGCTGCCCGAGGCGCAGCGGGACCGCTTCATGGCGCGCATCGCAATGGGCTACCCGAGCGTCGACGCCGAACGGCAGATGCTCGCGAACCGCGGCGGCAGCGACCCGCTGTCGCGCCTGCGGCCGATCGTCGACGTCAGCACGCACATCGCAAGAGCAAAAGCGTAAGCTCCCGGCACTGTACTCGATCCCGTATGTCGACTTCCGTTTGCCGAATTCAACTTGAAAAACAAAAAAGCGCTGATTAGTACGTAGCGAGAATCATCACTGAAATTACTG
>NZ_CAJCKD010000038.1:0-35654 GCF_903970855.1 Curtobacterium sp. ME12 | reverse complement strand
CCTCCGGGAGGTGAGCGCGGACGGCGGACCCGGAGCGGGCCTCCCGGGCCAGGATCGCCGGTAGTCTTGCCCGGACCGTTTCCGCACCGAGCACCCAGCTCGGCGACCTCTGGAGCACCCTTTGGCACAGCCCTCCCGTCTCGACAGCGTCATCGCCCTGGCCAAGCGCCGCGGCTTCGTCTTCCAGTCGGGTGAGATCTACGGAGGCTCCCGCTCCGCGTGGGACTACGGGCCCCTCGGTGTGGAGCTCAAGGAGAACATCAAGCGCCAGTGGTGGCAGCGGTTCGTGCGCGGACGCGGGGACATGGTCGGCCTCGACTCCGCGGTGATCCTGCCCCGCAAGGTGTGGGAGGCCTCCGGCCACGTCGCGACCTTCACCGACCCGCTGGTGGAGTGCCTGCACTGCCACCACCGGTTCCGCGAGGACCACCTGCTCGAGGCGTTCGAGGCGAAGAAGGGCCGCGCCCCCGAGGGCGGCATGGCCGAGGTCGCCTGCCCGAACTGCGGCACCCGCGGCGAGTGGACCGAGCCCCGCGAGTTCTCCGGCATGCTCAAGACGTACCTCGGCCCGGTCGAGTCGGAAGAGGGCCTGAACTTCCTGCGCCCCGAGACGGCGCAGGGCATCTTCGTCGACTTCGCCCAGGTCGTGACGACCAGCCGCATGAAGCCCCCGTTCGGCATCGGTCAGGTCGGCAAGGCGTTCCGCAACGAGATCACGCCCGGCAACTTCATCTTCCGCACCCGCGAGTTCGAGCAGATGGAGATCGAGTACTTCGTGCCGCCGGCCTCGGCCGAGGAGCACTACGAGCAGTGGATCGCCGACTCGGTCGCGTTCTACACCGACCTCGGGATCGACCCCGAGAACCTGCGTCGCTTCGACGTGCCGGACGGTGAGCGGGCGCACTACTCCGACGCCACCGCCGACATCGAGTACCGCTTCGGCTTCACCGGCTCGGAGTGGGGCGAGCTGATGGGCGTCGCGAACCGCACCGACTTCGACCTGAACAACCACATCGAGGCGTCCGGCCAGGACCTCCGGTTCTTCGACCAGGCGGCCAACGAGAAGTACGTGCCGTACGTGATCGAGCCGTCGTTCGGGCTGACCCGAGCACTCATGGCGTTCCTGCTCGACTCGTACCACGAGGACGAGGCCCCCAACGCGAAGGGCGGCGTCGACAAGCGCACCGTCCTGCGCCTCGACCCGCGTCTGGCCCCGGTGAAGGCCGCCGTCCTGCCGCTGTCGCGCAACGAGCAGCTCTCGCCGGTCGCCCGCGGCCTGGCCGACGACCTGCGCAAGAACTGGAACGTGGACTTCGACGACGCCGGCGCCATCGGCCGTCGCTACCGTCGCCACGACGAGATCGGCACGCCGTTCTGCATCACGGTCGACTTCGACACGCTCGAGGACAAGGCGGTCACGGTGCGCGAGCGCGACACCATGGGCCAGGAGCGCGTCTCGCTCGACCAGCTGCAGGGGTACCTGGCGCAGCGGTTGCTCGGCGCGTAGGGGCCGCGCGGCTCCGCAAGACACCGGTGTTCGTGCGTCGCACACCCGCGATCGGGTGTTCGACCTGCGAACACCGGTGTTTTGCTGCCAGCGACGGGAATGCGCGCCGCACGACCGCGTTGGGGTCAGCATGAACGACTCCGTGAAGGTCGATGTCTGGTCGGACATCGCCTGCCCCTGGTGCTACATCGGCAAGCGCAAGTTCGAGGCCGGCGTCGCCGCGTTCGGCGCCTCGAGCGATGGCCGCCCCGTCGAGGTCGAGTACCACTCCTTCGAGCTGAGCCCGGACACCCCCGTCGACTTCGAGGGCACCGAGGCCGAGTTCCTCTCCGACCACAAGGGCATGCCCGTCGACCAGGCCCAGCAGATGCTCGACCAGGTCACCGCCATCGCCGCGGGCGTCGGCCTCCAGTACGACTTCGAGGCGATGCACCACACGAACACGGTGAAGGCCCACCAGGTCATCCACCTCGCCAAGCAGCACGGCAAGCAGCTCGAGATGGTCGAGCGCCTGTTCACCGCCTACTTCGAGCGGGGCGAGCACGTCGGACAGGAGTCCTCGCTCGCCGACCTGGCGGCGGAGATCGGCCTCGATCGCGACGAGGTCCTCAGCACCCTGCGCGACGACTCGCAGCTCGCGGCCGTCCGCGCCGACCAGGCCCAGGCGCAGGCCTACGGGATCAACGGCGTGCCGTTCTTCGTCATCGACGGCAAGTACGGCGTCTCCGGCGCGCAGGACCCGTCGGCCTTCGAGCAGGTCCTGTCGCAGGTCGTCGCGCTCCGCGAGACGACGCCCGACGAGGTCGCGGCCGCGACCGAGCGCGCCGCGGACGACGCGAGCGCGGACGTGGCGGCGACCCGATGACCGGCGCGACGATCAGCGACCAGGGCGCCGTGCGCCTCCAGGCCGTGACATCGGTACCGTCCGTCCCGGACGCGCTCACCGGCCTGGAGGCCCGCCCCGCCCTGTTGACGCTCGTCACGCCCGGCGGAGCGCCGGTGTGCGAGGGCGATGCGTGCCTGATCGACGCCGGCGCGTTCGCCGGCTCCGAGGGGGACTGGACCGAGGTGCCGGACTGACGTCCGTCATGTGGTCGGGGTGCTGCGCCCCCGTGCGGTCGTCGCGCCCCGACTCTGCGGGGCGCGACAGCTGCGCGGGGGCGCGATCCGTCCGTCGCCGGAACCGATCAGCCGCGCTGCGGTTCCTCGTCGGTGATGTCGGCGACGGTCGCGCCGTAGGCGGCGACGAGCGCGTCGGCGTCGACGAAGGCGCTCGCGCCGTGCCGTCCGGCACCGAGCGCGACGCGACGGCCGAGGATGCGCTCGTCGGCGTAGACCGGCAGCGCACCCCTGGCACCGATCGGCGTGATGGTGCCGCGCTCGTAGCCGGAGGCTTCGAGCGCGGTGGCGGCGTCGGGCATCGAGAGCTTGTTGACGCCGACGACCGTGCGGAGCTTCTTCCAGGCGATGCTGCGGCCGCCAGGCACCAGGGCGAGCAGGAACCCGCCGTCGTGGCGCTTCACCACCAGGGTCTTGACGATGTCGCCGGGCTCGATGCCGAGCAGGCCGGCTGCCTCGTGCAGGGAGTCCGCGGCCGGGCGCTCGACCACTTCGACCGGCAGGCCACGGGCCTGGGCGTCGGCGTCGAACCGGGTGCTGGCGTCGGTCGTCATGTGGAGAACGCTACCGGCGCGCACCGACGTGGGAAGATGGGACAGGTATGACGATCACACAAGCACCCGCCTCGCGAGTCGGCGGCCCCCTCCGCATCGGCCCGATCGAGGTCGACGTGCCCGTCGTGCTCGCGCCGATGGCCGGGATCACGAACATGGCGTACCGGCGGCTGTGCCGCGAGTACGGCGCCGGACTCTACGTGTGCGAGATGATCACCTCGCGTGCGCTGGTCGAACGGACCCCCGTGTCGATGCAGCTCATCCAGCACCACGAATCCGAGACCCCGCGGTCGATCCAGCTGTACGGCGTCGAGCCGAACACCGTGGCCGAGGCCGCGTCGATCCTGGTGGGCGAGGACCGTGCCGACCACATCGACCTGAACTTCGGGTGCCCGGTGCCCAAGGTCACCCGCAAGGGCGGCGGTGCTGCGCTGCCCTGGAAGCTCGACCTGTTCCGCGAACTCGTCACCAAGACCGTGCGCGCCGCCGGCGACGTCCCCGTCACGGTGAAGATGCGCAAGGGGATCGACGAGGACCACCTGACCTACCTCGACGCCGCCCGCATCGCGCGGGACGCCGGTGTCGCCGCGGTGTCACTGCACGCCCGCACCGCGAACGAGCACTACTCCGGGCAGGCCGACTGGTCCGCGATCGCCACGCTGAAGGAGACCGTCACCGACATCCCGATCCTCGGCAACGGCGACATCTGGTCGGCTGCCGACGCGCTCCGGATGATCGACGAGACCGGTGCTGACGGCGTGGTCGTCGGCCGTGGCTGCCTCGGCCGGCCGTGGTTGTTCGGCGACCTGGCCGCGGCGTTCCGCGGCGAGGGCCTGCGGTACATGCCGTCCCTCGGCGAGGTCGCCGACGGGTTCCGCCGGCACGCCGAGCTGCTCGTCGAGTTCTTCGGGTCCGAGGAGCACGGCTGCCGCGACATCCGCAAGCACGTGGCCTGGTACTTCAAGGGGTACCCGATCGGCAGCGACGTCCGGGCCGGCCTGGCGATGGCGTCGAGCCTGCAGGAGATCGACGACTTCCTCGGCCAGCTCGACCAGGACGCACCGTACCCGGGTGCCGACGCCGAGGGGCCGCGCGGTCGTGCCGGGCACCCGAAGCGCACCGCCCTGCCCGACCGCTGGCTCGAGAGCCGTGACGTCGACTCCGAGTTCCGCAAGGTCCTGGCCGCCGCCGAGCTGCACCACAGCGGCGGATGAGCGCCACCGCCTCGTACGGCCCGGCCGACGCGGAGCGCTGGCTCCCCGAAGAGCACGGCAACCGCCGCTCGGACTTCGCCCGTGACCGCGCCCGACTGCTGCACTCCAGTGCGCTCCGGCGTCTGGCCGCCAAGACCCAGGTGCTCAGCCCGACGGCGGGGCTCGACTTCGCCCGCAACCGGCTGACCCACTCGCTCGAGGTCGCGCAGGTCGGCCGCGAGCTCGCCGACTCGCTCGGACTCGACCCCGACGTGGTCGACACGGCGTGCCTGGCGCACGACATCGGGCACCCGCCGTTCGGGCACAACGGCGAGACCGCCGTGAACGCCTGGGCCACCGGCATCGGTGGCTTCGAGGGCAACGCGCAGACGCTCCGGCTGCTGACGCGGCTCGAGCCGAAGGTCTACGGCGTCCGGCCCGGCGCCGACGTCGACCGTCCGTTCGGGCTCAACCTGACCCGTGCGTCGTTGGACGCCAGCTGCAAGTACCCGTGGCCGGCTGCGCAAGGGGTGTCGGAGTCGTCGTCCGGCCGCACCAAGTTCGGCTTCTACGACGACGACCACGACGCCTTCGAGTGGCTCCGTGCCGGCGCGCCGCGCCGCCAGCGGTGCATCGAGGCGCAGGTGATGGACCTCGCCGACGACATCGCGTACTCGGTGCACGACTTCGAGGACGCCGTCGTCGCCGGGTTCATCGACGTCGCTGCCCTGGGCGACCGGGTCGGTGAGAACGACATCGTGACCGCCATGCACGCCTGGGTCGGCGACGACCTGAGCCGCGACGAGCTGCTCGAGGCGTTCGACCGCCTGCGCGCGCTGCCGCTCTGGATGACCGCGTACGACGGCTCCCGCCGAGACGCCGCACGCCTGAAGAACCTGACGTCGCAGCTGATCGGACGCTTCGCGCGCACCGCCACGACGGCCACCCGCGAGTCGTACGCCTCGGGGTCGCTCGTGCGGTTCGCCGCGTCGGTCGTCACCCCGCCCGAGATCATCGGCGAGATCGCGGTGCTCAAGGGCATCGTCGCGGCCTTCGTGATGACCCAGGGCGACCGTCAGCCCGTGTACGAGGACCAGCGCCGCGTGCTGACCGAACTGCTCGACGCGTTGGCGGCCACCGGGCCGTCCGACCTCGAGCCGGGTTTCGCCGCCGACTGGCACGCCGCTGGCGACGACGCCGGCCGTCTGCGTGCCGTCGTCGACCAGGTCGCGAGCCTGACCGACCAGGGTGCACTCGCGTGGCACCGACGTCTGGTGGTGGGTGACCGTGACCCGGTCCACATCCCCGTCTGACCGGTCCGCCGACGTCGGCCCCACGAACTAGGATCGAGGGGTGGCTGGCAGGATCGCGCGGAACGACATCGACGAGGTCCGCTCGCGTGTCAACATCGCCGACGTCGTGGGCGACTACGTCACGCTGAAGCACGCGGGCGTCGGGTCGATGAAGGGCCTCTGCCCCTTCCACGACGAACGCTCGCCGTCCTTCCACGTCCGGCCCCAGGTCGGCCGCTACCACTGCTTCGGCTGCGGCGAGGACGGCGACGTCTTCAGCTTCATCATGGCGCAGGACCACACCACCTTCGCCGAGGCCGTCGAGCGCATGGCCGCGAAGATCGGCTTCACCCTGCACTACGAAGAGGGCGACGGGCCGCGCACCGACTACAACACCCGGGCCCGGCTGATCGCCGCGAACGAAGCCGCGCTCGAGTACTTCACGGGGCAGCTGACCACCGCTGCCGCCGACCCGGCCCGCCGGTTCCTGGGGGAGCGCGGGTTCGACCCCTCGGCCGCCCAGCACTTCGGCGTCGGGTTCGCCCCGAAGTCCTACGACATGCTCAAGGACCACCTGCGCGGGCGCGGCTTCACAATGGAAGAGCTCGTGTCCGCCGGCCTCGTCAGCCAGGGTGACCGCTCGCCGTACGACCGGTTCCGCGGGCGCCTGATGTGGCCCATCCGCGACGTCACCGGGGCCACCATCGGCTTCGGGGCGCGCCGCCTGCTCGAGGACGACAAGGGCCCGAAGTACCTCAACACGCCCGAGACCCCGATCTACCACAAGAGCCAGGTGCTCTACGGGCTCGACCTCGCCCGGCGCGACATCTCGAAGCAGAAGCAGGTCGTCATCGTCGAGGGGTACACCGACGTCATGGCCTGTCACGTCGCCGGCGTCACCACCGCCGTCGCCACCTGCGGAACGTCGTTCGGCGTCGACCACATCAAGGTGCTGCGCCCGATGCTCGGTGACCTGGCGGGAGCCGACCCGAACGCCAACGGCGAGGTCGTGTTCACGTTCGACCCCGACGAGGCCGGGCAGCGTGCTGCGTCACGCGCCTTCGCGGAGGAACAGCGGTTCGCGGCGCAGACCTACGTCGCCGTCGCACCCGGCGGGCTCGACCCGTGCGACCTCCGGCTCGCCCGCGGTGACGACGCCATCCGCCGCCTGGTCACGAACAAGCGCCCGATGTTCGAGTTCATGATCCGTCGCACGCTCGACGGCCATGACCTCGAGACCGTCGAGGGGCGCGTCGGTGCCCTGCGTGCGGCCGCGCCCGTGCTCGCCGGCATCCGCGACCGCTCGCTGACGCAGGGATACGTGCGCGAACTCGCCGGCTGGCTCGGCATGGAGATCCCCGAGGTCCGTCGGTCGGTCGAGACCGCCAGACGGCGTGCGGGCTCCGCCGGGCAGGACGACCGGTCCGCAGGCGCGGGGCGCGACGGTCGTGCCGGAACCGGCACCGACGGGGCAGACACCCCCGACGAGCCCGTCGCCGGGATCCGCTCGCTGCCGAACGACCCCATCAGCCGCATGGAGCGCGACGCCGTGATGGCGATGGTGCAGCAGCCCACGTCCGTCGGGGCACCGATGCTCGGTCTCGCCGCGTCGGCCACGTTCTCGACGCCCATGCTCGCCGCCGTCCGGGACGCCGTGGTCGCCAACGTCGACGTCATCGGCGCGGGGGACTGGCTCGACCGGCTGCTCGCCGACGTGCCAGCGCCCCTCCGCACCCTGACGCACGAACTCGCCCTCGCACCGATCCCCGCGCGCAACGCGGAGGACTTGGCGGCCTACTGCCGGAGCATCGTCGTGGCCCTGGTCGAGCGTGACCTGCTCGCCCGCAAGGCCTCGTTGCTCGGACAGCTGCAGCGCGCCGACCCGCACGAGCATGCAGAGCGCCGCGCCGAGATCCAGCGGCAGCTCGTCGACATCGACGGGCAGCGGATGCGGTTGCGCGCCGACGCCGAGGCGTCCTAGCGCTCCTCGAGCGGCTGTTCCGGGGTGCGCGAGGTCGCCCCGGTCGCACGACGCGCCGCGTGCGTGTCGCCGAGGTCGCACGAACTGTCGCCCGGTCGGGCTGCGAGCGGCAGTTCGTGCGACCTCGGGGTTCGTGAGTGGTCGGGACGTGCCGCGTGTGGGGCGTCGAGTGGTCGCGAAGCGTCGGTTGACAGGGGTCCGGCCGACGGAACGTGACCGCGCGGGGTGGGGCGGGCGGTGCGTCGTGACCGCTCGGCGGAAGCGAGAGGCGGGGCGGGAGCAGGGTGGGCCTCCCGGCCGGGTGTACGGGGTCGCAGGCCGCGCCGCCGGCGCACCATCGAGGTCGCACGAACTGTTGCCGGTCGTCCCGTCGGACGGCAGTTCGGGCAATTCCATGACGGGAGCGGACGGGAACGGGCGGGAACGAGCGCGGGACCGCCCCGGTTGCACCACGCAACTTTCGTGCGTGACGCGCCGCTCGACTCCGGCGGAATCATGCAGCACGCAGCGCGCCCGTGCATTACAGCGGTGTAAACAAATCGCCCCCGGTTCGTTCTGTTCCGTGACAGGGTGGTACCAATGAGCGTTCCTGGCCGGGCACACAGACGTTCCACCCTCCGGCCCAGGACTCTTGCAATCATGACCAGAGAGGCAGCGGACATGGCATCCGTGACCAAGTGGGGCAAGCGCGGCATCGCGCTCGGCGCCGGTGCAGCAGCGACGGCGCTGGTGCTGACCGGCTGCGCGAGCAGCAGCGTGAGTGACACCGAACTGAACGGCCTGAGCATCGGGACGACGGACAAGATCACGTCGCTCGACCCGGCCGGTTCCTACGACAACGGCTCCTTCGCCGTGCAGAACCAGGTGTTCCCGTTCCTGATGAACACGCCCGTGGGGAGCCCGGACGTCGAGCCGGACATCGCCACGAAGGCGGAGTTCACGAACCCGACCACCTACGAGGTCACCCTCAAGGACGGGCTCGAGTTCGCGAACGGCAACAAGCTCACCTCGAGCGACGTGAAGTTCTCGTTCGACCGCGAGCTGAAGATCAACAACGAGAACGGTCCGCAGTCGCTGCTGGCCAACCTCAAGAGCATCGACACCCCGGACGACACCACCGTGGTGTTCAACCTCGACCACGCCGACCAGACCTGGCCGCAGGTGCTCTCGAGCCCCGCTGGCCCGATCGTCGACGAGGACGTCTTCAGCGCGACGAAGCTCACCAGCGCCGACGACATCGTCAAGGGCAAGGCCTTCGCCGGGCAGTACCAGATCAGCTCCTACAAGGAGAACGACACGATCCAGTACAAGACGAACCCGAAGTACGACGGCCTCCTCGGCAAGGCGAAGACCGACGAGGTCACCGCCAGCTACTACACCAAGGAGACCGACCTGAAGCTCGCCGTGCAGAAGGGCGACGTCGACGTGGCGTACCGCTCCCTGACGCCGACCGACATCTCGGACCTGCGCAAGGACGACTCCCTCAAGGTCACCGACGGCCCCGGCGGCGAGATCCGCTACGTGGTCTTCAACTTCAAGACCCAGCCGTTCGGCACCGGGCAGGACGACGCCGACGAGGCGAAGGCCCTGGCCGTGCGGCAGGCCGCCGCCGACGTGGTCGACCGTGCCCAGCTCGCGAAGGAGGTCTACAACGACACCTTCACCCCGCTCTACTCGATGGTCCCGGACGGCCTGACCGGCGCGGTCCAGCCGTTCAAGGAGATGTACGGCGACGGCGACGGCGGCGCGGACGTGGCCAAGGCGAAGAAGACGCTGTCGGACGCCGGCGTCACGGGCAAGGTGCAGCTGGACATCCAGTACGCGCCCGACCACTACGGTTCGGCCTCGGACGACGAGTACGCGCTGCTCAAGCAGCAGCTCGAGGACTCCGGTCTGTTCACCGTCAACATCCAGTCGACGGTCTACACGACCTACGCCCAGGAGCGCACCAAGGACGCCTACCCCGTGTACCAGCTCGGCTGGTTCCCGGACTTCTCCGACGCCGACAACTACCTGTCGCCGTTCTTCACCAAGGAGAACTTCGTCCAGAACCACTACGACGACCCGGAGATCCAGGACCTCATCGCGAAGGAGCAGGCCGAGTCCGACCCGGACAAGCGTGCTGACCTGATCGGGCAGGCCCAGGAGCGCGAGGCCACCCAGATCTCGACGCTGCCGCTGCTGCAGGGCAAGTCCGTCGCGGTCGCCGGCAAGGACGTCAAGGGCCTGACCCTCGACGCCTCGTTCAAGTTCCGGTACGCCACCCTGAGCAAGTAGCACCAAGCCCCACGTGCAGGCCGCGGGCGTTCCCACGAGGAGCGCCCGCGTGCCTGTGCAACGGCGACGAAAGGCACCCACCCCGTGACCCTCAGCACTCCCGAGGCGACGCAGGACGTGAACGGCACCGATCCCACCAAGCCACAGGCACAACGCAGTGCCAAGAGCAGTGGTGGCGGACTCGGCCGGTACATCCTCGTCAGGTTCCTCCTCATCATCCCGACCGTCTTCATCCTGGTGACGCTCGTGTTCTTCCTGATGCGCGTCATCGGGAACCCGATCACCGCGTCGGTCGGTGGTCGACTCACGCCGAGCCAGCTGCAGGAACGCCTGCACGCCGCCGGGTACGACCGGCCGGTGCTCGTGCAGTACTTCGAGTACCTCGGCAACATCCTGCGCGGCGACTTCGGCACCTCGTCGACGGACAACCGTCCGATCACCGACATCATCGTCACGTACGGCGGTGCGACCGCGGAGCTCGTGTTTTACGCGCTCATCGTCGCGCTCGTGCTCGGCATCCCGCTCGGCATGCTCGCCGCGTACACGCGCGACAAGTGGCCCGACGTGCTGCTCCGTGCGCTCGCGATCCTGACCTACGCCACGCCGGTGTTCTTCGGCGGTCTGCTGCTGAAGCTCGTCTTCTCGGTGTGGCTCGGCTGGCTGCCCCTCGGCGACCGTGCCTCGACCCGGGTGTCGCTCATCCTCGACGGCATCCCCGGCGCGAGCGGCATCTACATCATCGACGCACTCCGCACCGGCAACGCCGCGGTCATCGGCGACGTGCTCCAGCACGCCGTCCTGCCCGCGCTGACGCTCGGTCTGCTCACCGCCGGCATCTTCCTGCGCCTGGTGCGCGCGAACATGATCGGCTCGCTCGGCTCCGAGTACGTCGACGCCGCCCGGTCCCGCGGCGTGCGCGAGTCGCGGTTGGTGCGCACCCACGCGTTCCGTCCGGCCCTCGTGCCGATCATCACCGTGATGGGGCTGCAGATCGCGATGCTCCTGGGCGGCTCGGTGCTCACCGAGACGACCTTCGGGTGGCGCGGCCTGGGCTTCGAGCTCAACCAGTACCTGTCGGCCCGTGACTTCGTCGCGGTGCAGGGCATCGTCGCGATGCTGGCGGTGATCGTCGCGGTGACCAACTTCATCGTCGACGTCGTCGCCGCCCTCATCGACCCGAGAGTGAGGTTCTGACGATGGTCGACACCACCCTCGTCGACCGCCACGAGCCGCTCTGGAAGCGGCTCCCCGTGGTGGTCCAGCTCCGTCGGAGCACCGGCTGGCAGCGCGCCATGCTCATCGTCGGCGTGGTCATCTGCGCCCTCTACCTGCTGATCGCGGTGTTCGCCCCGCTCCTCGCCCCGTACGGCTTCGGCCAGCTGCAGGGCGCGGACGGCCAGAGCTTCCCGCGCACCGGCGCACCGAACGCCGAGCACATCTGGGGCACCACGGTCGGCGGCTTCGACGTGTTCAGCCGGGTGCTCTACGGTGCCCGCACGGCCGTGCTCGTCGTCATCGTCGCCGTGGTCGTCTCGATCATCGTCGGCGTCCTGCTCGGCATGGTCTCCGGCTACCTGGGCGGCTGGCTGGACCGCGTCCTGGTGGTCGTGGCCGACGCCATCTACGCGTTCCCGTCGCTGCTGCTCGCGATCATCGTGTCCATCGTCATCTCCGGCGGCAACTCGAGCTACTCGGGCGGCATCATCGCGGCGGCGATCTCGATCACCGTCGTGTACGTGCCGCAGTACTTCCGCGTGGTCCGTGCCGAGGCCGTCCGGCTGAAGAACGACGCGTTCGTCGAATCGGCGCGCGTGATGGGCACCAACCCGTGGCGCATCATGACGCGGCACGTCCTGCGGAACTCGACGCGTTCCCTGCCGCTCATCCTGACGCTCAACGCGAGCGACGCGATCCTGACCCTGGCCGGCCTGGGCTTCCTCGGGTTCGGCATCGGCCCGACGTCCGGAGCCGAATGGGGCTACGACCTGAGCCGTGCGCTCTCCGACGTCGCGAGCGGCGTCTGGTGGACCGGTGTCTACCCGGGTGTCGCCATCGTCGTGCTCGTGCTCGGTGTCACCTTCATCGGCGAGAGCCTGAACGACATCTCCGACCCCCGCCTGCGCGCACGCCGACGGCTGAAGCAGCTGGTGTCCACGCGCGACACCAAGGCAGCGCGCGACACCAAGGCAGCGCGCGACGCCGAAGCACCGCGCGACGCCGAGGCACCGCGCAACGCCGGGAACGACACGGAAGGGACGGGCGCATGACCCCGACCACCCGCCTGCAGCCGGGCGACACCACCACCGAGCCGGTCGTCGTCGTCGACGACCTGACCGTCACGTTCGCGACCGACGGCGGTGCCGTCGACGCGGTCAAGGGCGTCAGCCTCGACGTCCGCCCCGGCGAGGTCCTCGCCCTGGTCGGCGAGTCCGGCTCCGGCAAGTCCGTCACGGCACGCAGCATGCTGCGGCTCATGCCGGAGACCGCGACCCTCGGCGGTGCGGTGCTGCTCGACGGCACCGACGTCGTGTCGGTCGGCTCGCAGAAGCTCCGCGAGCTCCGCGGGACGGCCGGGGCGATGGTGTTCCAGGAACCGTCGACCGCCCTGAACCCGGTCTTCACCGTCGGGTGGCAGATCGCCGAGGGGCTCCGCGCCCACGGCGGCATGTCCAAGAAGGAGGCACGGGCGAAGGCCATCGACTACCTCGGTCGCGTCGGCATCCCCGACCCCGAGACCCGCGTCGACCACTACCCGCACCAGTTCTCCGGTGGGCAGAAGCAGCGTGTGGTCATCGCGAGTGCACTCGCCCTCGAGCCGAGCGTCATCATCGCGGACGAGCCCACCACGGCGCTCGACGTCACGGTGCAGGCCGAGATCCTCGACCTGCTGCGGCGCTGCCGTGACGAGTTCGGCACCGCGATCGTCGTCATCACGCACAACATGGGCGTGGTCGCCGACCTGGCCGACCGCGTCGCCGTGATGTACCAGGGCGAGATCGTCGAAGAGGCCACGGCGACGGCCCTGTTCGCGACGCCGCAGGCCGACTACACCAAGCGGCTGCTCGCGGCGGTGCCACGGCTCGAGGCGTCCACCGGGGTGGCCCGGCGCGCCGCGATCTCCGAGGACGTCACGCCGCTGGTCGAGGCGAAGGGGCTCGAGATCGAGTACCCCGGGCGGCTCGGCTCGCCGGCGTTCAAGGCGGTCAAGGGCGTCGACCTGGCGATCCGTCCGGGTGAGGTCCTCGGCCTGGTGGGGGAGTCCGGCTCGGGCAAGACCACCATCGGCCGGGCCATGGCGGGCCTGACGAAGGTCACCGGCGGTTCGCTCAAGGTCCTCGGCGCCGAGATGCTCGGGTACCGCGAACGTGACTTCAAGCACCTGCGCAAGGACATCGGGTTCGTGTTCCAGGACCCGGCGACCTCGTTCAACCCGTTGCTGACGATCGCCGAGTGCGTCGCCGAGCCGCTGGTCGTGCACAAGGAGGTCTCGAGTCCCCGTGCCGCGCGCAAGCGGGTGGACGAGCTGCTCGAGGCCGTGCAGCTGCCGGCCGCCTACGGCGACCGCTACCCGCACGAGCTCTCCGGTGGGCAGCGCCAGCGCGCGTCGCTCGCCCGGTCGCTCGCCCTCCGGCCGAAGCTGCTCATCGCCGACGAGCCGACGAGTGCGCTCGACGTCTCCGTGCAGGCGCGCGTGCTCGAGCTCTTCCTCGAGCTGCAGCAGGACCTCGGCTTCGCGTCGCTGTTCATCAGCCACGACCTGGCGGTCGTGGGCGCGCTGTCGGACCGCATCGCCGTGCTGTACCGGGGCGACCTGGTCGAGACCGGCACGACCGCGCAGGTGCTCGGCAGCCCGCAGCACCCGTACACGCAGCGCCTGCTGGCGTCGCTGCCGGTGCCGGACCCGGCGGAGCAGGCGGAGCGACGGCGTACGCTGGAGCGACTGGAGAACGTCGGGTCCTGACCCGACGTGACCCGCCCTGGAGGCCCGGCCAGCGTCGTCGACGCACGCCGGGCCTCCAGGGCGGTCGTCTCCACTGCTGCACGCACGACGGACCTGCCAGGGCGGCCCGTCGCGAACCGCCGCCAGGGGGCGGCGTGGAAGGGGACCCATGATCGCGGTCAACGGACCGGCGGTCGTCGCGGACGACGTGTCGATCGAGTACCGGGGCGGACGCGGGGGCGAGTCCATCCGGGCCGTCGACGGCGTGAGCCTCACGGTCCGGCAGGGGGAGATCCTCGCCCTGCTCGGTGAGTCGGGCTCGGGCAAGTCGACCTTCGCCGCCGCCATCGCCGGGCAGCTCGGATCCCACGGCGAGGGCGAGGGCGCCCTCCGTCGGCACATCGTCGGTGGCGAGCTGACCGTGCTCGGCCAGAAGACCCGGGGTCTCCGTCCCTCGTCGCGCAAGCTCGAACGGCTGAGCGGCCGGATCGGCTACCTGCCGCAGGACGGCGCCGACCGGCTCAGCCCGGACCTGACCGTGGGCGAAGCCGTCGCCGAACCGATCTACGCACGCGACCGCCGGTTCGACCGGCGCGAGGCCGGGCTCATCGTGGCCCGGCTGCTCGACGCGGTGCACCTGCCGCTCGGGGCGATGCGCCTGAACACGTGGGAGCTCTCGAGCGGTCAGCGCCAGCGAGTCGCCCTGGCGAAGGCGCTCGTGCTCGAGCCCCAGCTCCTGGTCGCGGACGAACCAGCGCGCGGCGTCGACGTGCTCGTGCGGCAGTCCGTGCTCGAGGCCCTGGCGACCCTGCAGCGCGGCCGGCAGTTCTCCGCGGTCGTGGTGTCCAGCGACCTGCGCGAGGCCCGCGCCCTCGCCGACCGCGTCGCCGTGATGGCCGATGCCCGGCTCGTCGGGCTCGGCACCTTCGACGAGGTCCTCGACAACCCCGTCGACCCCTACGTCAAGACCCTCGCCTCGACCGCGGCCCGCGGCGTGAAGCGTCGTCCGGCACCGACGACGGCCCGCCGTTCGTCGGCGCCGCGCCGTCCGCTCGCCGCAGGCACCGGCCCGCGCACCGACCGTCAGGAGAACGCGTGAGCACCACCGCCCAGGGCCCCCGTGGGCACCGCGCCGTCGTCCCCACATCTGGTGCACCGCTGCCAATCGGGGCTCCGGAGCCCGGGCCGGTCGCCGTGCTGCCGGAACCGACGGACCTGCACGTGGACGCCGTGACCGAGGCCGGGGGCACCGTCGCGCCGCTCCACGCCGACACCCGCGGGGTCGTCTGGCTCGACCCCCGCGACCCGGCCGGCCTCGCCGACGCCCTGTCGTCCGCACCGGGGGTGGGCTGGGTGCAGCTGCCGTTCGCCGGCGTCGACGCCTTCGCGCACCTGATCCAGGAGCACGGCGACCGCGTGCTGTTCACCTCGGCCAAGGGTGCCTACGCGGAGCCGGTCGCCGAACACGCGCTGGCGCTGACCCTCGGCACGCTCCGGGTCCTGCAGAAGCGCGCCCGTGCGTCGTCGTGGGCGACCGAGCCCGAGGGTGTCTCGCTGTACGGGCGGAACGTCGTCGTGATCGGTGCCGGCGGGATCGCGCTCGAGTACCTCCGGCTGCTCGCGCCGTTCGACGTCGACGTCACCGTCGTGCGCCGCTCGCCCGACCCCGTGCCGGGAGCCGCGCGGACCGTCACCACCGACCACCTCGACCAGGTCCTGCCCGACGCCGACGTCGTGATGATCGCGGCGGCGATGACCTCGGGCACCGCGAAGCTCTTCGGTGAGCGGCAGTTCCGGATCATGAAGCCGTCCGCCCGGCTCGTGAACATCGCCCGCGGCGGACTCGTCGACACCGATGCACTGGTCGCCGCCCTGCGCACCGGAGAGATCGCCGCGGCGGGCCTCGACGTCACCGACCCCGAGCCGCTTCCCGACGGGCACCCGCTCTGGTCCGAGCCCGGTGCCGTCATCACCCCGCACCAGGCCGACACCCCGGAGATGGTCGCGCCCCTGCTCGCCGAGCGCGTCCGGCTCAACGCCGCAGCGTTCCTCGGTGGCCACGGCGAGGGCTTCGTCGGCGTCGTGGACCCGGTCGCCGGGTACTGACACGAAGGGCCCCGTTGTGCGGCGCGCCCGGGCGGCGTGTCCGATGCGGTGGAGGGCCTCGTGGTCCTGCTATGCTGTTACCCGTTGTTCGCACGTCATTCGCCAGCGGACAGTGATCCTCGATAGCTCAATTGGCAGAGCAGCCGGCTGTTAACCGGCAGGTTGTTGGTTCGAGTCCAACTCGGGGAGCGACAGGTCCTCATCCCTCCGGGGTGGGGACTTTTTGCGTTCCCGACGGTCCGGCGCCTTCGTCGGGTTCAGCGTGGCCCGCTGCTAGCCTGGGCCAGCGCACCCAGATCCACGGAAGGCCACTGTTCGATGTCGTTGACCACCGAGTCCGTCACCGGGCCGACGGTCGGCGGTCGGGCAGAGCGGATCCTCGGTCGGGCGAACCAGGTGCTGGCGTCCCGGACGGCGTTCGTCGTCGTGCTCGTCGCCTTCCTGCTGATGGGCTTCCTGTTCGCCGTGACCATCCACGTGCCGGCGTCGGCCGCCCCGGACGAGGTCCGGCACATCGGCAACATCCTGTTCTACGCGGAACGGCCCTGGACGGCCGGGCCGTTCGTGCACGACGCCGCGACGTCGACGCTCCGGCTCGGCGAGGTCACGCGGTTCCCGGCGTACCTGTACTACTACGTGATGTCGTTCCCGGCGAGGGCGGCCCTGGGGGTCGGGCTGGACCAGGAGCGGACCGTGATGGTCCTGCGGGGGATCGACGTCCTGGCGGCCGGCGCCGGTCTGTGCGCCCTGCGTGTGTTGTTCCGGAACGCCGGTGTCCCGACGGCGATCGGCCTGCTCGCGATCGTCGCGACGGCCTTCACCGGTCGGTACGTCTGGCAGGCCGCGACGATCAGCTACGACGCGCCGTCGATGGCGGCGTTCTTCCTGTTCGCCGCCGTCGCGGTCAAGGTGGCACGCGGCGGTGGTCTCCGCACGCTCGCGTGGTTGGTCGTCACCGCGATGCTCGCCCTGATGCTCAAGTACTCGCAGGCGCCACTCGTCCTCGCCGGGGCGTTCTTCGCGATCCTGTTCCGGTACCGCGTCGACGGGTTCTCGTGGCTCCGGCACCCGGTGCGGCGAGCCGTGGCGGGCTTCCGGGAGCGCCCGGGGCGGTCCGTCCTGCTGGTGGTGACCGGTGGCGTGTTGCTCGCGCTGGTCCTCGAACGTTTCGGCGTGAACCTGCTCGTCTACCGTGCCCTCAACCCCGACTGCGCCGAGATCCACAGCCGAGCTGCGTGCATGAACTTCGACATCTTCCGCCGCAACTACAACGCGACACGCTCCCACGACCTGGCCGTCGCCGCCGGGACCCTCGAACCGTTCCACCCGCTCGCGTTCCTGTGGACGTGGACCACCACCTACTTCCGGTCCCTCTTCTTCTTCTGGGGTCCGACCCTGCCGTGGCGGCCGAACCTCGGCGTCGTCGCCTTCGGAGCGACCGCGGTGCTCGCCGCAACCGTCATCGCAGCCACCCAGCTGCGTCGGGTGCTGCGTTCGGCTGCGACGTGGTGGCTGGCGGTCGTCCCGGTCGCCTACACGGTGGCGGTCCTCTGCTTCAACGCCGCGACGACCGTGAACCTCCGTCAGGAGTTCGCGTTCTCGGGCCGGTACCTGCTCCCGGTCCTGCCGATGATCGTCGCGGTGGTCCTGCTCGGCCTGACCGCGTGGCTCCGCCGACTGCAGGGGCGCGCCGCGACGGCCGCGTGGACCGTCGTGGTCGTCGTCGGCGTCGCGTTGTTCGCGTTGTACAACCCGATCAGCGCCTTCTTCCCCTACGCGTCGTCGCCGGCCTGGTACTCCGGTTGGGCGCAGGACGTCCTGCCGCACTGGCTGACCGGGGTCCGCTCGTGACGGCGGCACCGCGCACCCGCGCCGTCATCGTCGTGGCGCTCACGGTCCTGTTCTTCGTGGTCATCGGCGTCGCGGCGTTCGCCCGCACCGGGGGCACGAGCGCCGGCGAACGCCAGGTCGGGTCCTGCACGGTGCGCATCGCCCCGCAGCCGGGCTCCGTGACGGCGTGCGCTGGACAGGACCTCGGCGGCGTCGACCTCGCCACCCAGGACCTCCGCCTGGCCGACCTGCACGGCGCCGACCTGCGCGGGGCCGACCTGCGCCAAGCCGTCCTGTTCGGTGCGGACCTGCGGGACGCCGACCTGCGTGGGGCGGACCTGCACGGGGTCGACCTGTACAGCGCCGACCTCACGGGGGCCGACCTGCGGCAGACGGACCTCTCCGGTGCGAACCTCGTCGGCGCCGACATCAGCAACGCACGCCTGGACGGCGTCGACCTGACCAGTGCGAAGATCGAGGGACTGACGGTCCGCGGCACGCCGATGGAACTCGTCGACCGTCGGCTGCGCAGTCCCGACGGCGAGCGGATCGCCGTGCGCATCGACCTGGACCTGCCGCGCGGTGTGACCTCACGCAGCTGCGTCGACCGTCTGCTCCACGCGAAGGTCGGCGTCACCGAGGTCCGGTGCCGGATGAGCACCGACGCGCGCGAGGGCCGGCTCGACCAGCGGGCGACCATCACGGTCAGCGGCCCCACCGGCTGACCGATCTCGATCGTGCGGCTGCCACCCGGTCGATGCTGTTAGCGTTCACAGGTGCACCGTTCCCGTTCGCCTCGACTCACGCTCCTGGGCGTCGTCGTCGCCGTGACGGTGGTGCTCTCCGGCTGCAGCAGCGTCGGCCCGGACACCGATGCGTCCGAGGGTCCGACGAGCTCGGACACCGGCCTGGGCTCGGGCGCGTCGCCGGTGGTCTTCGCCTTCGTCTGCGACGGCGACGATTCGGACAGCGAGACCTTCACGACCTACTCGGCGGTGTGGGAGGCCGAGCGCTCCGACTGCTCGGCGAAGCGCCTGACGGGGTCGGTGCCGTCGAGCCAGCAGCGGGCAGCGGTGGCGGCGGCGCGCGGTGACGCGACCCTGGTCGAGCTCGCGAGCGCGTGCGCGGTCCGCGGCTCGGCGCCGTGGACGTCGGCGGTCGCCGACGCGCACGGTGCGCACGTGGCCGCCGGGCTCCTGCGGTACTGCCCCGGACACCCGGAGACCGACCGCCTGCGGGACGCCCTGGCTGCCTACCGGGGCTGATCCGGGCCTCCAGGCCGCCCGCCGGACCAGTGACGGGCTGGACGGCACAGGGTGCCGGAGGCGACTCGCGTCAGCCCTCGGGGTGGTCGCGACCCGGCAACCAGGACTGGCCGGGGCCGCCCCAGCTGCTCTTGCGGATCGCCTTCGCGACCTGCTTGCCGTAGGGGTGCACCAGGCGGTCGGCGTACAGCCAGCCGTCCAGGTGGTCGTACTCGTGCTGGAAGATCCGGGCCAGCCAACCGTGCGCCTCGACCTCGAACGGGGTGCCGTGCTCGTCGACCGCACGCAGCAGGGCGCCCTCGGAGCGACGCAGCGGGAAGCGCTCGCCCGGGATCGACAGGCAGCCCTCGGACTCCTCGTCCTCGTCGAGCTCCTCGACGGACTCGGGGACCGGGGGCTTGATCCACAGGACGGGGTTCACGGCGGCGCCCCGGTGCAGGACGTCGTCGTCGTCGGTGTACGAGTACACGAAGAGGCGCTTGCCGACGCCCACCTGCGGTCCGGCCAGGCCGACGCCCGGTGCCAGGTCCATGGTCTCGAGCATGTCGGCGACGAGGGTGCGGAGGTCGTCATCGAACGCGGTGACCTCGGCTGCACGCTCGTGCAGGACGGGTTCGCCGGTGATGCGGATCGGGAGAACGGCCATTCACCCAGGTTATCCGGCGGGGGACGGTAGCCTCGACGCGTGACGACGGACCTCCAGCTGCCCGACGCCGTGAGCAACCTCACGCCGTTCCAGGCGCTGATGATCCCGGTGGCGCTGATCGGTGCGGTGTTCCTGTCGCTCGGGGCGCAGTTCCAGAGCCGCGGGGTGCAGCGGGTCGAGGCGCGTCTGGGGCGGCAGTCGAAGGGGCTGAGCGTCCGGCACGTGGTCGGGCTCGTCTCGAGTGGCTACTGGGTGCTCGGCACGCTCATGCTCGGCATCGCGGTGGTGCTCCAGCTCGTCAGCATCACGTTCGCGCCCCTGATCGTCGTGCAGCCGCTGGGTGCCGTCGCGCTGGTCATCACGACGTGGTTCTCGTCGCGGTCGTCCGGTGTGCCGCTGGGGCGTCGTGCGCGGCGGGCGGTGTGGACGTGCATCATCGGCGTCGGCATCTTCGTCGGGATCGCGGCGTTCGTCGGGCACGAGAGCGCGATCACCCGGCAGCAGCTCGTCACCGTGCTGGTGATCCTCGCCGTCGTGCTGGTGCTCGTGCTGGTGTCGTTCCGTCTGGTGGCCAAGCACCGCAGTGCGCTCTACTACATCGTCGGGGCGGGGGTGCTCTACGGGTTCGTGGCGACGCTGGCCAAGGTCGTGCTGAACCGGTTCGTGAACGGCACCTTCGACTGGCTCACCGTGCTCGCCATCGTCGGGGTGGTCGTGGCGGCGTCGCTCGGCGGGTACTTCGTGCAGAACGCGTACTCGAGCGGTTCGGCCGACCTCGTGATCGCGGGGCTGACGGTGATCGATCCGATCGTCGCGGTCGGCATCGGCGTCATCGTGCTCGACGAGGCCTCGGGGGCGCCGTGGTTCGCGGTCGCGGGCTTCGTGGTGGCCGCGGGCATCGCCATCACCGGGGTGTTCCTGCTCGCCAAGCACCACCCGCAGACCAGGGCCTGACGCAGGCCGGCGCGGGCGATCCGCCGCGACCGCGGCGGTGCACTCGCCGCGCTCCCCGATGCTCCCCGATGCTCCCCGCCCTCATCCGCGCGGCTGACGCGACCGTCGATCCTGGTGCGATAGCGTCACTGCCGACCAGCCATCGCCCACGAGAGGACGAACTCAGCCGTGTCAGGAGACGCCACCACCGCCACCGCCGGACCGACGGAAGCGACGGGCGGTCACCGACCGTTGCGCGTGCTGATCGCAGCGGACACCTTCGCCCCCGACGTCAACGGCGCCGCCACCTTCGCCGAGCAGCTCGCCGTCGGCCTGGCCGAGCGCGGGCACGAGGTGCACGTCGTCGCACCGGCCTCGAGCCGCCACCACGGCACGTTCGACGAGGAGCACCACGGCGTCACGCTCGTCGTGCACCGCCTGAAGTCGTACAAGTGGCCGCTGCACCCGTGGCTGCGCTTCGTGTGGCCGTGGAGCGTCCGGAAGTGGACCGGCCCGATCCTCGACGCCGTCAAGCCCGACGTGCTGCACATCCAGTCGCACGTGGTCATTGGCCGCGGCATCGTGCACGAGGCGAACGACCGCGGCATCCGGGTCATCGCGACGAACCACTTCATGCCGGAGAACCTGCTCGAGTACACCCCGTTCGGCAAGTGGACGCTGCCCCTCGCGCTGAAGATCGCGTGGAGCGACGCCGCCAAGACCTACCGGCTGGCCGACACCATCACGACGCCGACGAACCTGGCCGCCGACTACCTGCGGAAGGCCATCGCCGGCCAGCAGGTCCTGGCGATCTCGTGCGGCATCGACGCGTCCCGGTACGTGGCACGCGAGGGACGCCCGGTCAACAACGACATCGTCTTCGTGGGTCGTGTGGCCCCCGAGAAGAACCTCGACGTGCTGGTCCGTGCGGTGGCGCTGCTGCCCGCCGAGCTGTCCGCGACACTGACCATCGTCGGCGACGGCGAAATGATCCCGAAGCTCACCGCCTTGGCGAAGGAGCTCGGGCTCGAGGACCGCGTGCGGTTCCTGGGCTTCGTCTCCGACGAGCGCAAGCAGGAGGCCCTGACCAACGCGACGGTGTTCGCGATGCCGTCCACGGCGGAACTGCAGAGCATCTCGTCGCTCGAGGGGATGGCCTCGGGGCTGCCCGTCGTCGCCGCCGACTCGATGGCGCTGCCGCACCTGATCGACGGCAACGGGCACCTGTTCGCGCCGGGCGACGTGGCCGACCTGGCGGCGAAGCTCACGGCGGTGCTCACCGCGCCCGAGTCGGCGTACGTGGCGATGCGGGAGCGCAGTCTGGCCATGATCGAGGCACACGACATCAACCGCACGCTGTCGACGTTCGAGTCGCTGTATCGTGGTGAGCCGGTGGCCTGAGGGTCTCCGGCGAGGGGCGGTAGCCAAGCTGGTCAAGGCAGTCGGCTCATAACCGAACGATCCGCGGGTTCGAGTCCCGCCCGCCCTACGTGCACATGCCAAGGAAGCGCGACACGTCGCAGGACGACCACGCACCGACACCGAACGTCACCTTCGAGGTGACCCGTGGCGGAACCGGCGTGCGCGTCAACGCCTTCCGCCTCGGGTTCATGGGTGCCATCGGGGTGCTCGTCGCGCTGCTCGCCGGTGCGATCATCAACGAGCTCAGCACGGTGCTGGTCTACATCGGTGTCGCACTGTTCCTGGCGCTCGGGATCGACCCCCTCGTGTCGTTCCTGGAGCGGATCATCCCGCGCTGGTCCGCCATCACGATCGTCGTGGTCGCGGTGCTCGGGGCCTTCGCCGGCATCGTGTTCGCCGTGGTGCCGATCCTGGTGGAGCAGGCGTCGAACCTGATCCAGAACTTCCCCGACATCGTGCAGGACATCTCGCAGCAGCAGTGGGTGCAGGACCTGTCGAAGCAGTTCGCCGGGTCGTTCGACATCGACCACGCCCTGCAGTCGCTGCAGTCGTTCGTCGAGAAGCCGGGCAACCTGCTCAGCGTCGGCGGCGGGATCCTGGCGGTCGGCAGCGGCATCCTGTCCGGCGTCACCGGGGCGCTCATCGTCATCATCCTGATGCTCTACTTCCTCGCGTCGATGCGGGGCATGAAGCGTGCGACGTACCGGTTCGTGCCGGCGTCGCGCCGCCAGAACTTCATCGACGTGAGCGAGCAGATCACGCAGGCCGTCGGCCGGTACGTCGTCGGGCAGGTGTCGCAGGCGCTCATCAACGGCATCCTGAGCTTCGTCTTCCTGCTCATCATCGGGGCGCCGCTGCCGGTGCTGCTCGCGTCGTTCGCGTTCCTCGGCTCACTCATCCCGCTCGTCGGCACGCTCGCCGCCGCGATCGTGATCTCGCTGCTCTGCTTCTTCGCATCGCCGGCGACCGCCCTCGCCGCCGCGATCTACTACCTGGTCTACATGCAGGTCGAGGCCTACCTGATCTCCCCGCGGATCATGTCGCGCGCGGTCCAGGTACCCGGCGCGCTCGTGGTCATCGCGGCGGTCGCGGGCGGCACGATCGGCGGGGTGCTCGGCGCGCTCGTGGCGCTGCCCGTCGCAGCGTCCGTCATCATCATCGTGCAGAAGGTCATCTACCCCCGCCAGGAGCAGGCGTGACGAGCGGCACCGGCGCACCCGACGACACGGCCGTCGCCGCCTTCACCGAGCACGCCCACGACCGTGACCGCTGGGCGCGCAGTGCGCGTGGGCCACTCGCCCTGGTGAACGCCCAGCACGTCGACCACCCGCAGCCGGTCTGGCCGGTCCCCGGCACGTGGGCACCGGCCGTCGGCGGACTCACCGTGACGGCCGAGGCATCCGACGGCGTCGTCGTCGACGGCGTCCCGGTCGACGGTACGGTCCTGGTGGCCGGGGACACCGCCGTCGTGCCGTCGACCGTCGCGCTGCCGGACGGCCTCGCCGGCACCGTCAGCGGCGACACCCTGCGCGTCTGGGACCCGTCGTCCGAGGCGGTCGCCCGCTTCGCGCAGATCGCCCGCTTCGCGTGGTCCGGCGACTGGGTGACGTCCGGCACGTACGTCCCGCTGGCGGGAGACGCCCTGGAGGCCCGTGGCAGCGTCCGCGACGCCGCCGGCGACGCCCTGCCGGTCGCCGGACACGTCGAGACCGTCGTGGGTGGTGCCACGGTGCGGTTCGTCGCCGTCCGGTCGGCCGCCCACCGCGGAGCCCCGCGGCTGCAGCTCATCGTGCAGGACGCCACGAGTGCCCTGGCCGAGGACGACCCGGGCAGCACCTACTCAATGGGTCGGTTCCTGTACCTCGACGACCCGGGCGCCGAGGCCACGGTCGAGCTCGACTGGAATCGCCTGGTCCTGCCGCCGTGCGCGTTCTCGTACCAGTACGCGTGCCCGATCCCACCGGAGGACAACCGCGTCCCGGTGCGGATCACGGCGGGGGAGCGACACCCGGTCGACGCGAACGGTGCCGTCCTGCACTGATCGGGGTCGGGTCCTTGCCGTTCCCAGCCGCAGCGCTGCATAATGGGCGTGTCCCGTCGGGACATCACAATCGCATACCGATGGTTCCGTGGCCCCTCGGGTCAGGATCCTCCGCACCAGGTCGATGGGGAAGTCGCACCTGACGTATCGGAGGAACCGTGAACGGAACGACGACAGGAGTGCTCTACGTGCACTCCTCACCCCGCGCGCTCTGCCCGCACGTCGAATGGGCAGCAGGTCGCGCGATGAACCGCGCCGTGAACTTCTCGTGGCTCGACCAGCCCGCACAGGACGGTGCGCGCCGGACCGAGTACACGTGGACCGGTGCCGTGGGTGCCGGTGCCGCGATCGCGTCGGCCCTGCGCGGGTGGGAACACCTGCGGTACGAGGTCACCGAGGAGCCGACGAGTGCCTCGGACGGCGGCCGTTGGATGCACACGCCCGACCTCGGCGTGTTCTACGCGCAGACCGACGTCACGGGCAACATGGTCATCCCCGAGGACCGGGTGCGCTACGCGATGGAGGTCGCGGGCAGCAACGCCCTCGAGCTGCACCGCGAGCTCCGACTCGCCCTCGGGCAGGCCTGGGACGACGAGCTCGAGCCCTTCCGCCACGCGGCCGAGGGCAACCCGGTCGTCTGGCTGCACCGCGTCGGCTGACCCGACCGCCGGACCGGGCACCGCAACGACGGAAGCCCGCCCCGACGACGCGGGACGGGCCTCCAGGCCGGGGCGGACGTGCCCCGGGGACGGACGGATCAGACGCTGCGGAACGCGACCACGGCGTTGTGGCCGCCGAAGCCGAACGAGTTGCTGACCGCGAGCAGGTCGCCCTCGGGCAGCGCACGCGGCTCGCGGGCCACGTCCATGACGATCTCCGGGTCCTGGTCGTGCAGGTTGATCGTCGGCGGGGCGACGCGGTTGTGCAGCGCGAGGACGGTGAAGACCGCCTCGATCGCACCCGCACCACCGAGCAGGTGTCCCGTCGAGGCCTTGGTCGCGGACACCACGACGTCGTCCAGGTGGTCGCCGAAGACGCGACGCATCGCGTGGTACTCGGCGACGTCACCGACCGGGGTCGAGGTGGCGTGGGCGTTCACGTGCACGACGTCCTCGCGGCTGGCGTCGGCGTGCTCGAGTGCCTGCAGGACGGCACGGGCGGCGGCGCTGCCCTCGGGGTCCGGCGCGGTGATGTGGAAGGCATCGGAGGTGATGCCGGCACCGGCGACCTCGGCGTAGATGGTCGCGCCGCGGGCTTCCGCGTGCTCCTTCGACTCGAGGATGAGCGCCGCTGCGCCGTCACCGAGCACGAAGCCGTCACGCGTGACGTCGTACGGACGCGACGCGGTCTCGGGGGAGTCGTTGCGGCGCGACAGGGCCTGCATCGCGGCGAACGCGGCCAGCGGGAGCGGGTGCAGCGCTGCCTCGGCGCCACCGGTGATGACGATGTCGGCGTCGCCGTCGGCGATGTGCCGGTACGCCTCGGCCAGCGACTCGGTCGAGGACGCGCAGGCGGACAGGTAGGTGCGGGCACCACCACGGGCGCCGAACTCCATCTCGATGGCGGCGGCCGGGCCGTTCGCCATGAGCATCGGGACCGTCATCGGCAGGACGCGACGCGGACCCTTCTCGCGCAGGGTGTCCCAGGCGTCGAGCAGCGTGTTCACACCGCCGATGCCGGTCGCCCAGTCGACGATCAGGCGCTCGGGGACGACCGACTCGTCGTCGATGCCGGCGTCGGCCCAGGCCTCGCGTGCCGCGACGAGCGACAGCTGCGACGAGGGGTCGAGCCGCTTCGACTCCGGGCGGGTGAGCTGGTCGGTGAGGAACCGCCGCGCCTGGCCGGCGAACTCCACGGGGAGTTCGAGCTCGGCGTAGCGGGGGTCCTCGATGCGGGTGATGCCGGACTTGCCGGCGAGCAGCGCGTCCCAGGTGTCCGGGGCGGTCGCGGCGAGGGGTGAGATCGCACCGATCCCGGTGACGACGACGGTCTTCTTGGTCATGGAACGACGTGTTCTTTCGTTGGGGTGAACAAGATGAGCGCCGCGGCCCGCAGGGGTCCGCGGGCCGCGGCGCTCAGGAAGCTCGTGTCAGGCCTGGGCCTTGACGATGTAGTCGACCGCGTTGCCCACGGTCTTGAGGTTCTTGACCTCTTCGTCCGGGATCTTCACGTCGAACTTCTCCTCGGCGTTGACCACGATGGTCATCATCGAGATGGAGTCGATGTCGAGGTCGTCCGTGAAGGACTTGTCGGCGGCGACGGTGTCGGTGGCGATACCGGTCTCGTCGTTGATCAGCTCGGCCAGGCCGGCGAGGACTTCTTCGTTGGACAGGGCCATGAGTGTTCTCCTTGAAGGGGGGTGTCGTTTGACCGTTGACCAGCCTAGGGCACGCGGGGTCCGGGTGCGCGGAGGCTCGTCGGGATGGGGCCGGCCGCGTGGTGGCGCGACCGGGAGGGGATCAGGGGAGGACGACCACCTGCGCGCCGAACACGAGTCCGGCGCCGAAGCCGATCTGCAGGGCGAGGCCGCCCGACAGGTCCGGGTGCTCCTCGAGCAGGCGGTGCGTGGCGAGCGGGATGCTCGCGGCGGAGGTGTTGCCGGTGGTGGTGATGTCGCGGGCGATCGTCACCGTCTCGGGCAGGCCGAGCTGCTTCGCGAACTCGTCGATGATGCGGATGTTCGCCTGGTGCGGCACGAACGCGGCGAGGTCTTCGGGGCGGACCCCGGCGGTCTCGAGCGCCTGACGCGCGACCTTGACCATCTCCCAGACGGCCCAGCGGAACACCGTCTGCCCGGCCTGGCGCATCGTGGGACGGGGTGCCCCGGCCTCCCACTCGTTGTAGGTCGCGGTCATGCCGATGGCGTCCCACTTCGAGCCGTCGGAACCCCAGATGGTGGGGGCGATGCCCGGGAAGTCGCTCGGGCCGATCACCGCGGCGCCGGCACCGTCCCCGAGCAGGAACGAGATCGAGCGGTCGGTCGGGTCGACGACGTCGCTGAGCTTCTCGGCCCCGACGACCAGGACGTGGTCGGCGAGTCCGGACTTGATGAACGAGTCCGCCTGGGCGATGCCGTAGGCGTACCCGGCACAGGCGGCGCTGATGTCGTACGCGGCGGCCGGGGTGGCACCGATGCGCTCGGCGAGCAGCGACGCCATCGACGGGGTCGCGACGGTGTGCGTGACGGTGCTCACGAGCACGACGCCGATCTGGGACGGCTCGATGCCGGCCTTCTCGATGGCCTCGCGCGCGGCCGCCTCGGCGAGGTCGACTGCCTCGACGTCCTTGCCGGCGCGCTTGCGGGTGATGATGCCGGTGCGCTGGCGGATCCACTCGTCGGACGAGTCGATCGGGCCGACGAGGTCGTCGTTCGGCACGACGTTCTCGCCGCGGGCGGCGCCGAACGCCAGGATCCGGGTGAAGTCGTGGCCTCGGCGCTGCTGGAGCAGCGGGCGCGCGGATCCGGTCGGGAGGCCCGTGGGGGCGTCCGTCGGGGTGGTCGGGTCGGTCATGCGGTTGCGTCTGCTTCCTGGCCCGCGCGCTGCAGCAGGTCGATCGCTGCAGGCAGGTCGTCGGGGGTCTTGATGGCGACGGTCGGCGTGCCGCGGAGGCCGCGCTTCGCCAGGCCGACGAGGGCACCGGCGGGTGCGAGCTCGATGATGCCGGTCACGCCGGCGGCGGAGAAGGACTCCATGACCGCGTCCCAGTGCACGGGGTTCGCGATCTGCTGGACCATCAGGTCGACGAAGCGGCGACCGTCCTCGACCCGGGCGCCGTCGGCGTTGGTCCAGATCGGCAGGGTCGGGTCCTGCACGGTGGCGGCAGCCGCGACCGGGGCGACGCGCTCGACGGCGGGCGCCATGTACCGGGTGTGGAAGGCGCCGGCCACGGCGAGCGGGATGACGCGGGCCTTCGCGGGCGGGTCGGCGGCGAGGGCGGCGATCGCGTCGGCCGCACCGGCGACGACGGTCTGGCCGCCACCGTTGTGGTTCGCGGGCACCAGACCGTGCTCGGCGAGGGCTGCGGTCACGGCGTCGGCGTCACCACCGAGCACGGCGGCCATCGAGGTCGGCTCGAGCGCTGCGGCGTCGGCCATGGCCCGGCCACGCTCGGCGACCAGTGCGACGGCGTCGGTCGGCTCGAGGATCCCGGCGACCGCGGCGGCGGTGAACTCGCCCACCGAGTGTCCGGCGACCCCGCCCACCAGGGCGCGACGGCCATCGGCGAGCAGCGCGTCCGCGGTCACCAGGCCGGCGGCGACGATGAGGGGCTGTGCGAGTGCGGTGTCCTTGATGGTGTCCGCGTCGGAGTTCGTACCGTGCTCGGCGAGGTCGACGCCGATCGACTCCGACCACTGCCCGACTCGTTCACGAACGGTGGCGTCCTCGAGCCAGGGGGCGAGGAAGCCGGGGGTCTGGGAGCCCTGTCCGGGCGCGACGACGACGATCACCGGACAATCCTCGCGTTCTCGTCCCGCGGGGCCCGTGTGGACTTCCCACACGAATCCCCGCGGGACATTGTCGGTTCTCTACCGTCCGGCGTGTTCTGCTGGCCGGCGTTCTGCCGCGGTGCGCGCTACCGCCGTTGGGTGGTGCGGCGGCGTCCGGTCGCGGACTCGGACATCGCGCCGAGGATGAGCGCCGACTGCACGATCAGGGCGTCGCGGGCGTGCGTGGCGTCCCAGCCGATGATGTCGGCGACCCGGCGCAGGCGGTAGCGCACGGTGTTCGGGTGCACGAAGAGCTCGCGCGCCGTCGCCTCGAGCGAGCGGCCGGTGTCCAGGTAGCACCACAGCGTCTGCAGGAGCTCGGTCGACTGGTCCTTGAGCGGGACGTAGATGCGCTGCACCAGGGCCGACCGGGCGAGCGGGTCGCCCGCCAGCGCACGTTCGGGCAGCAGGTCGTCGGCCAGGGCCGGACGCGGCACGCCGCGCCAGGCACGCGCGACGGCGAACCCGGCGAGGGCCGCCTTCGCGCTGGTCGACGCGTCGACCACCCCGGGGACCTCGTTGCCGAGCACCAGGTGCCCGTCGCCGAACAGCGGCTCGAGGGCCTGCGCGATGGTCGTGAAGGAGACGGGCTCCTCGCCCTCGGGGACGTCATCGCGAGGGGTGGAGCGGCCGATCACCACGACGAGCCGCGACCCCTGGACCCCGACGAGCACGTCGGCGTCCATGTGCCGAGCGGTGCGCCGGACCTGGTCGACCTCGAGCTGCTTCGGTGCGGTGCCGACGAGCACCGCGACCTCGCCGTGGCCGTGCCACCCGAGGGCGGCGATGCGGGAGGGCAGTTCGTCGTCGTACTCGCCGGAGAGGATCGAGTCGACCACGAGCGCTTCGAGCCGGGCGTCCCACAGGCCGCGGGCCTCGGCCGCACGGGCGTAGACGTCGGCTGCGGCGAACGCGATGTCGCGGGAGTACTTGAGGATCGCCTCCTGCAGCATCTCGTCGTCGGCGGCGCGTTCCTCGACCACGGTCACCACGACGCGGATGAGCTGCAGGGTCTGCTGCAGGCTCACCGAGCGCAGGAGTTCCCGCGGTGCGGACCCGAAGACGTCGGCCGCGGCGATCCACGGCGTCGACGCGGTGCCCTCGAGCCAGCTGATGAAGGAGGTGATGCCGGCCTGGGCGACGAGGCCCACGGCGGAGCGGCGCCCCGGCGGCATCTCGCTGTACCAGGGGAGCGTGTCCTCGAGCCGCTTGATCGTGGCGGTGGAGAGTTCTCCGGACACCTGACGGAGCCAGGAGAGCGCACGCTCGCGCGCGCTCTCCTGGCTCTCGTGGTCCGGGCGGACCGTCGTCACGGGTTGATCAGCTCTCGCCGCCCGCGCTGCCGGTGGTGCCGGCGGTCACGTCGTGCAGGCGGTACTTGTCGATCGCCTGCTGGACGAGCGCCCCGTCGACCTTGCCCTGGCGGGCGAGCTGCTGCAGCGTCCGCACGACGACCGAGGGGCCGTCGATGTGGAAGAAGCGGCGAGCGGCCGGACGGGTGTCCGAGAAGCCGAAGCCGTCGGCGCCGAGCGTGGCGTAGTCGGTCGGCACGAACGGGCGGATCTGCTCCTGCACCAGGTGCATGAAGTCGCTCACGGCGACGACCGGTCCCTCGGTACCGAGCAGACGCTCGGTGACGAACGGCGTGCGGGCCTGCTCGTTCGGGTTGAGGAACGCCTGCTGCTCGGCGGCCACACCGTCGCGGTACAGCTCACCCCAGCTCGTGACGCTCCACACGTCGGCCGATACGCCCCAGTCCTCGGCGAGGAGCTGCTGCGCCTCGAGGATCCACGGCACGGCGACACCGGACGCGAGCAGCTGGGCCTTCGGGCCGTCGTGCTCGCTCGGCTTGAGCAGGTACATGCCCTTGAGGATGCCCTCGACGTCGACGCCCTCGGGCTCGGCCGGCTGGACCAGCGGCTCGTTGTAGACCGTCAGGTAGTACATGACGTTCGGGTCGGCGTGCTTCGGCGAGCCGTCCTCGTTCGTGCCGTACATGCGGTCGAGGCCGGCCTTCACGATGTGGCCGATCTCGTAGCCGTACGCCGGGTCGTACGAGACGACCGCCGGGTTCGTCGTGGCGAGGAGCGGCGAGTGGCCGTCCGCGTGCTGCAGGCCCTCGCCCGTCAGCGTGGTGCGGCCGGCCGTCGCGCCGATCATGAAGCCACGGGTCATCTGGTCGCCGGCGGCCCAGATGGCGTCGCCGGTGCGCTGGAACCCGAACATCGAGTAGAAGACGTAGACCGGGATGAGCGGCTCGCCCTGCGTCGAGTACGAGGTACCGACCGCGGTGAACGCCGCGAGGGCGCCCGCCTCGTTGATGCCGACGTGGATGATCTGGCCCTGCGGGCTCTCCTTGTAGGCCAACAGGAGCTCGCGGTCGACCGACGTGTAGTGCTGGCCGTTCGGGTTGTAGATCTTCGCCGACGGGAAGTAGGCGTCCATGCCGAACGTGCGTGCCTCGTCCGGGATGATCGGGACCACGCGGTCACCGAAGTCGGGCGATCGCAGCAGGTCCTTCAGCAGGCGCGCGAACGCCATGGTGGTGGCGACCTCCTGCTTGCCGGAGCCCTTCTTGACGACCTGGTACTTCGAGTCGTCCGGCAGCGTGAAATGCGTGTACTTCGTGCGGCGTTCCGGCACGTAGCCACCGAGCGCGCGACGACGCTCGTGCATGTACTGGATGGCCTCGTCGTCGTTCCCCGGGTGGTAGTACGGCGGCGTGTACGGGTTCTCTTCCAGCTGCGCGTCGGAGATCGGGATGCGCATCTCGTCGCGGAACTGCTTGAGGTTGTCGAGCGTGAGCTTCTTCATCTGGTGGGTCGCGTTGCGGCCCTCGAAGCTCGGGCCGAGGCCGTAGCCCTTGACCGTCTTGGCCAGGATGACGGTCGGCTGGCCCTTGTGCTCGGTCGCGGCCTTGAACGCGGCGTAGACCTTGCGGTAGTCGTGGCCACCGCGCTTGAGGTTCCAGATCTGGTCGTCGGTGTAGTCCTTGACGAGCTCGAGCGCCTTCGGGTCGCGCCCGAAGAAGTTCTCGCGCACGTAGGCACCGTTCTCGGCCTTGTACGTCTGGTAGTCGCCGTCCGGCGTCTGGTTCATCAGGTTGAGGAGCGCGCCCTCGGTGTCACGGGCGAGCAGGTCGTCCCACTCGCGGCCCCAGACGACCTTGATGACGTTCCAGCCCGCACCGCGGAAGAACGCCTCGAGTTCCTGGATGATCTTGCCGTTGCCACGGACCGGACCGTCGAGTCGCTGCAGGTTGCAGTTGATGACGAAGTTCAGGTTGTCGAGGCCGTCGTTCGCTGCGACCTGGAGCTGCCCGCGGGACTCGACCTCGTCCATCTCGCCGTCGCCCAGGAACGCCCAGACCTGCTGGTCCATGGCGTCCTTGATGCCGCGGTTCGAGAGGTACTTGGCCTGCTGCGCCTGGTAGATCGCGTTGATCGGGCCGATGCCCATCGACACGGTCGGGAACTGCCAGAAGTGCGGCATGAGGCGCGGGTGCGGGTACGAGGACAGGCCGCCGCCGGCGTGCGACTTCTCCTGCCGGAACCCGTCGAGCTGGTCCTCGGAGAGGCGCCCTTCCATGTACGCGCGGGCGTACATGCCGGGGGAGGCGTGGCCCTGGAAGAACACCTGGTCGCCACCGGAGGGGTGGTCCTGCGCGCGGAAGAAGTGGTTGTAGCCGACCTCGTACATCGCGGCGCTCGACGCGTACGTCGAGATGTGCCCGCCGACCGCGATGCCCGGACGCTGTGCGCGGTGCACCGTGATGGCCGCGTTCCAGCGGATCCAGCGGCGGTAGCGGCGCTCCAGCTCTTCGTCGCCGGGGAACTCCGGCTCGTTCTCCGGCGCGATGGTGTTCACGTAGTCCGTCGTCGGGACCATCGGCACACCGAGGTGCAGTTCCTTGGACCGCTTGAGCAGGCTCAGCATGATCTCGCGACCGCGCTGGTGTCCGTGGGTCTGGACCAGCCCGTCGAGGGACTCACGCCATTCGGCGGTCTCCTGCGGATCCTGGTCGTTCGCCCCGGTGCTGTACGGGTCCTGGTCGTTCACCGTCACCCTTGACCTCGTTCGTTCTCGTGGTGGTGGACATGGTGGCTCCGGTGGTCGGGTCGCGACCGGCTGGGGCCCCGTCCACTCTAGGCCCCAGGACCGACGCTGATGCTGATGGTGACGTGCAGGTGGACGGGTGCTTGCATTCGCGTGTCGTCGGCGTAGCATGGCCGATCGTGCACACGCGATCCGCGGCGCACGGACCCGACGGGCACACCCCACGCCCGAGGAAGAAGCACACGTAGCGATGGCACTGGAGATCGGCTCACTCGCGCCGGACTTCGAGCTCCCGAACCAGTTCGGTGAGCACGTCCGACTCAGCGACTTCCGCGGCAACCGCCCGGTCGCACTCGTCTTCTTCCCGCTGGCGTTCTCGTCCGGGTGCACGAACGAGCTCTGCACCCTGCAGGACAACATCACGATGTTCCAGGACCAGCGCATCGAGCTCCTCGGCATCTCGGTCGACTCGAAGGCGACGCTCCGGTCGTTCGCCGAGACGAACGGCTACGACTTCGAGCTGCTCGCCGACTTCTGGCCGCACGGCGCGGTCTCGAAGGAGTACGGCGTGTTCCTCGAGCAGAAGGGCTTCGCCACGCGCGCGACCTTCGTCATCGACGTGCAGGGCCGCATCAAGGCCTCGATCATCACCGAGCCCGGACTCCAGCGCGACGTCGCCGAGTACAAGGCGGCCCTCGACCGGCTCGCCGCCTGCCCGGCACCCGTCCCCGTCGGCTAGCGTTCCGAATCCCTCCTGACGGACGCGTCCGCGTCGACGTCCGGACAGGAGGCCCGGTGCACGCCACCGACACCGACCCGCGTGGTCGCGGGGTCGCCGCTGCTCCGTACGCCCCGTACCCGGTGCGCGTCACGCCCGGTGCCTGGGGGCTGAGCCGGACGGTCGTGGATGCCCCCACCGGGCCCGTCGTGGTGCACCACCGTGCCGGGCCGGACCCGCTCCTGCTGCTGCACGGCGTCGCCGGCTCCTGGTCGACGTGGACGCCGTTGCTGCGCGCCGCGGACGGGATCGGGGACCGCGGGCTGGTGCTCGTCGACCTGCCCGGCTGGGGGTCCTCGCCGGCGCCGGACGGTCCGCTCGGGCTCGACGCCGTCACGGGTGCCGTGTCGGCGGTCCTCGGCGCGCTGGGCGTCGGCGCGGTCGACGTGGTCGGGCACTCGATGGGCGCGTTCGTCGGGTTGCACCTGGCGGTGGTGGCGCCCGAGCGGGTGCGCTCGCTCGCCCTGGTGTCCGGCACCACGGTCGCGACGGCCGGTGCGGCTCGGCACCCCGTCCGCGCGATCCGCACGCTGCCGGCGTTCACCCTCCTGCGTGCCGGCCTCACGGTGACCGGTGGCGCCGCTCGGCCACTGCTCCGGGGGATCGCGCGGATCGGCCTGTTGCCGCTCGTCGCCGCGCCGGTGTTCACGCACGTGCGACGCCTGGACCCGAGCGTGCTGGAGGCCTTCGTCGAGGAGCTCCGGCCGCAGCAGTTCACCGAGGCGGCACGGTCCGCGGCGGCGTACGACGTCGACCGGTGGCGCGCGATCGCCTGCCCCGTGACCGCGATCGCCGGGCGCGACGACGTGTTCGCCCGTGTCTCGGACCTGCAGGCCCTGCGGGAGATCGTGCCGCAGGTCCGGACGGTGCTGCTCGACGACTGCGGACACTTCGCCCACGTCGAGCGTCCCGACGCGGTCCGGCGGGAGCTCGGGCTCCACTGAGCCGGTCGGGCCGCGTCAGGTGTGGACGGGGAACGTCGCGGCGACGCGGGAGCGCACCTCGGCGACGACGGCCTCGCGCATCGCCGGGGAGAACAGCGAGTGGTCGCCGTCCTCGACGCGGACGACGGACACCGAGCCGCGACGGTCGTCACCGGGCCAGCGCCGGACGGCCTTCTGCCCACCGAGCCGGTCGAACAGCGCGGCGTCCTCCGGGGCGACGATCACGACGACGTCGGTGCCGTGCTCGACGAGCGGGCGGACGTGGCCGACGACCCCACCCATCCGGTCGCGACGGGCGATCCGGTCGCGGACGGCCTTCGGCACGAACCGGTTGTACCGCTCGCGCACCCACATCCGGGCGGGCGACGGGGCGTCGATCGCCCGGACCCCGTCGGCGTACGAGCCGGGCTCGGCCGGCACGCGACGGTAGTCGTTCGGGCTGATCTCGACGACCAGGCGAGGCGCTTCCTCGACGGCGCGGCCCGCGACCCAGGCGCCGGCGCACATGCCGACGAGCACGAGCCGGTCCGAGGGCGTGGCGAGGGCGGCGACGACGGCGGACTGGTCCTCCACCCACTCCTGCGCGAACAGGAAGCTCCGCTCGTCCTCGTGCACGCCGGTGCTCTCGCCGGTGGCACGGCGGTCGACCCGGACGACCCGGGCGCCGTCGCGGGCGAGGGCCCGGGCGAGTTCGACCTGGTAGTCGGTGGCACCCACGCGGTGCTCGGCGCCGCCGCTGTGGAGCACGACGACGGGGGCGTCGTGGTGCTGGGCGGACGAGACGGTCTCGATCCCGAACAGACCCCGATCGCCGAGGTGGACGATCCGCTCCGACACACGGCCGTCGACGTCGAGGACCTCGTCGAGGACGGGCGTGCGGAGGGGCACCGCCGACTCGGGAGCCCATCCGTCGAGCCAGGCGACGACGGTGTCCACCGCGGCTCCGGGGATGCGGGCGTGGATGCTCGTGCCGTCGAGGAGCTCGGCGCTGCCGGCGACCTCGGTCACGTCGACGCCACCGAGGGGCTTCGGCGGCCGGGCACCCGGACGGACGAGCGCGACGGTGGGCCCGGTGCGCGGGGCGAAGGCGAGGTCCGAGAGCGCGGCTGCCTCGTCGGACTCGACGTCGAACCCGATCAGGCTCTCGACGCCGTCGACCACACGGTCGGCACCGATCGTGATGGTCGCGAGGGCGCGCTGCCGACGGAGCCACCCCTTGCCCGATGCCGGGGCGTCCCAGACGACGAGGCCGTCGGTGTCCGCGGCCGCGTTCGCCGCGAC
>NZ_CAJCKD010000037.1:0-36702 GCF_903970855.1 Curtobacterium sp. ME12 | reverse complement strand
AGCGGCCTGCGCAGCGCGCTGACGCGGACCGAGCGGCCTGCGCAGCGCGCTGACGCGGACCGAGCGGCCTGCGCAGCGCGCTGACGCGGACCGAGCGGCCTGCGCAGCGCGCTGACGCGGACCGAGCGGCCTGCGCAGCGCGCTGGAGCGGCCTGACTAGTCGTCCTCGCCGAGCAGCTCGCCACGCACCCGTCGGATGTCCTCGAGCAGCGCGCCGATGAGCACCCAGTGCCGGGAGTTCGGCCGCACCACCTCGAGCGGCGCGGTGAGCGCCGGCTCCGAGGCCTCCGCCCACGGCTCGGCGTCCGGTCCGAAGGCGACGGCGTCCACCCGGCCGACCCCGGCCACCGGGTCGAGCCGTGTCGACTCGATCCGCGCACCGAGGGTCCGGACGTCCGCACCGATCCGTGCCACCTCGGTCGCGATGCCGTGCACCACCGGGTCGTCGCGCAGGTCCGGTGCGGTGTTGTCGCGGATCGCCCGGGTCATCCCGGTGACGCGGGTCACCAGGACGCGCAGGTGGTCGGTGGTCACCACGTCGCGGTCGAGGATCGTCCGGTGCCGGCCGCCGCGCGGGTTCATGGTCAGGGACTCGCGCGCCGACCCCAGGGACGCCTCGGCCTTGGCGTGCTGCTGCCGCAGTGCACGGGCGGCGACGAGCGCCTCGTCCCATCGCTCGCGGTCCCACCCTTCGGTCAGGCCGATCGCGATCCGCTCGAACGCCACCGCGGTGTCGCGGGCGAGCCGGGCGACGGCGAGGTGCGCCGGTTCGAGCAGCACGGGCGGCACGATGAGCGCGTTCACGACCAGGGCGACGACCGCACCGATCACGGTCTCGAGGATCCGGTCGGCGGAGTAGTTCGGCGTCACGACCCCGGCGGTGAGCACGAGCATCCCGCTGATCCCCACCTGGGTGGCCGAGGTCGGGGTGAGCCGGAGCGCCCAGGCGATGAGGATCGCGAGCACGATGACGAGCAGCACGACGAACACGCCGTCGCCGAGCAGCAGGTGGAACCCGGTGGCCAGCACGACGCCGATCACGACGCCGGCGCTCCGCTCGAGCCCCTTCACGAACGACTGGTTGATGCTCGGCTGCACCACGAGCAGGGCAGCGATCGCCGCGAAGGTGGGGAACGGCCCCTGGATGACCAGGCGGCAGAGGAGCACGGCGGCGACCACCGCGACGGCGGTCTTCACGACCTGCAGGAACGGCGTGCGACTGGAGCTGCGGAGGCGCGCGACCGGGTTCACACCGACCACGGTAGCCACCGGCACCGCGCCGAGCCGTGCACGAACGCGACGAAACCCGCGCGACACGGTTGACTGATGTCGTGTGGCCCAACCATGAGCGCGTCATCCCGCAGGCCTTCGCCGGCTCCGGGACCTCGGTGGTGGCCGCACGGGCGCACTCCGTCGAGCCCTCGGGCAACGGGTACCTGTACGGCTACGAGGTCGACACGGTGGACCGCAACGGCCAGCGCGCCACGGTGCTGACCTACGTCGACACCGGCGGCACCCACGACCAGAACAGCGCGATCGTCACCGACCCGGCGACGGGCGAGCCGGTGTCGGTGTGGGCGTACCCGAACGACCCCGGCCTGCCGGTGCTGCCGCAGGTCACCTACCGCGATGCCGTCGCCGAGCTGCTGACCACGCTCGGCATGCCCGTCACCGACCCGGTGCTCACCGTGGCGGCGTACCGGCCCGGCAAGCGCGCGGTCGTGCGCGTCGACGCCCCGGAGCGCACGCTGTTCCTGAAGATCGTCCGTCCGCACCGCGTCGCACCGATCGTGCAGTCGCACGAGCAGTTCGTCGCGGCCGGTCTGCCGGTGCCGCGTGTGCTGTCCAGTCGAGGCGACGGCCTGCTCGTGCTCGAGCGCATCCGCGGCGTGCCCGCCGGCAGCCGCATCCTCGACATCGCCGACGACCCACGCTTCGTGGCGTCGCTCGCCGCGCTGAGCGGCCGGGTCGCCAGCGTCCCGATGACCCAGCAGGCCCGCGCCGACGCGATGGACCACGCGGACTGGCACCGTCGCACGCTCATCGCCGCCCTGCCGCGCGACGCCGAGGAGATCGACCGCCTGTACGACGCCATCGGTCGCCGCTCCATCGGCTGGTCGAGCTCGACCAAGCAGGTCGTGCACGGCGACCTGCACCTGGAGCAGGTCTTCGTCGACGAGGAGGAGCCGTGGCGCATCTCCGGGCTGCTCGACATCGACACCGCGGGTTGGGGCTTCCCGGTCCGTGACGTCGGCGCCGTCGTCGCCCACCTCGTCGTCACCGGGCTCTGGCACCGGTCCCGCGGGGACGCCGAGCGCGGTGCCGCCGCCGAGCGCCTCGCCGACGCGATCGCCCGCGACTGGGTCGCGCGCAACCCGCGCGAAGCCGATCGCATCGGACCCGCCATCGGCGCCCAGCTGCTCGCCCACGCCGGCGGCCAGGCGACCACCGGCTCCGCCAACGGGATCCAGACCGCCCAGCAGCTCCTCGCCGCGACGCAGGCCGCCCTGGCGGACGCGGCCCCGAGCCTCCCGACCGGTGGTTCGACCCGCCCGCGGTCCGCACCGCAGGTCTGAGACGCGGCCGAAGGACGGACTGGAGGCGCGGGTCGGGCCCGCCACGGGCCTCCCGTCCGCCGTCGCGACGCGCGCGGGCAACGCGCCGGTCGCCTCTGTCGGTGGTCCGGGAGTAAACTGAGCGCGCACGCACCGCGTTCCCGCGTGCCGCGTCGATTCCGGACGCGGCCGTCGATCACTTGATCGACGCGGGGACCGGGCCGTGACCGCCCCGAGGGGGCATCACGTGCGTGTGACGACGCCGGATCCCGGCGCGGACCGTCCGAACCTGCTCCCGGCAGGTGCCCGTGTGGAACGGCTCGCGGGAGTCCACCGGACGTCCCGAAGCGGGGACCGGCGATGCGGTGGGCCACGGTGGCCCGCAGCCGAACCGGAGCCGCGCCAGGCGCCGGTGCAGGACTTCCCGCCCCACGGGCGGATCGCCCCGACGTGTGGGCGGAACAGGAGGAGCGTTGGCTCGATCAGGCACCCGGCGTGCTGCCGGCGGGACGCGGACCGCGTCACGTCGCATCAGGCCGCTGGACAACGACGGCGTCATCCCCGTCCTCGCCCGCGCTGTGCGCGAGGTCGAGGCCGCGGCACAGCGCGGACCGCTCAAGGCATCGAACCGGTCGAAGTTCCAGGCCGTCGCCCTGCTCATGCGCGAAGAGCGCGCGCGGGTGAAGGCCGACACGGAGCTCACCGACGCGCAGCGCGCCGAGCAGCTCAAGCGGCTCGACGGCGTGGCCACGATCCTGGCGAAGACGGCGGCGCGCGACACCAGCGTCATCCAGCTCCTCGCCGAAGAGGTGCAGGTGTCCGAGGCGACTCGTGCGGTCAAGCGCGACATGATGATCGCCGGCGGCATGGAACTGCAGCCGGAGGACCTCGTCATCGCCTCCGAGCCGGCCGCGGTGGTCGAGACCCCGGTGCGGGCCGTCGTGCCGCAGGCGGTCGTGCAGCGCCAGCTGGCGAACCCGTTCATGCCGCCGGACTTCGCCCTCGCCGACCAGCCCGTCGCCCACCCGCGTCGCCTGGCGAACTGGGAACTGTTCGGGCCGTTGTTCAAGTCGTTCGAGTACGGCGCGGGCGGGGGAGCGGCGACGATGCCGCTGCCGGAGCCCACGACGCTGCACTCGCGCTCGGGCACCACGCTCATGAAGCACCAGGCGGAGCTCGTCGCCGCCGCGGCGCAGGGTCACCGCACGTTCCTGCTCGCCGACGAGCCCGGTCTCGGCAAGACCGCACAGTCGCTGCTCGCCGCCGATGCCGCGAACGCGTTCCCGTTGCTCGTCGTCGTGCCGAACGTCGTCAAGACGAACTGGGCGCGTGAGGCCGAACGCTGGGTGCCGAACCACCGCGCCACGGTGATCCACGGGGACGGCAACGACCTCGACGGGTTCGCCGACATCGTCATCGTGAACTACGAGATCCTCGACCGGCACGCCGGGTGGCTCGGCAACTTCGGGTTCAAGGGGATGGTCGTCGACGAGGCGCACTTCATCAAGAACAAGGACTCCCAGCGTGCCCGGTTCGTGCTGCAGATCGCCGAGCGCATCCGGCAGCGCACCGCCGCACCGCTGCTCATGGCGCTGACCGGTACCCCGCTGATCAACTCGGTCGAGGACTTCCGCACCATCTGGGAGTACCTCGGCTGGATCGACGACAAGAAGCCGCGCGCGAAGCTCATGAACGAGCTCGAGGAGATCGGCCTGACGCCGGCCGACCCCGGGTTCTTCGTCGAGGCCCGCCGTGCCGTCATCGACCAGGGCATCGTCCGACGCCGCAAGGTCGACGTCGCCGCCGACATCCCCGCCCGCCGGATCGCCGACATCCCCGTCGAGCTCGACGGTGACGAGGGTCGCTCCATCCGCGACGCCGAGCGCGAGCTCACGGCGAAGCTCGTCCGTCGCTACCACCAGGCGCTCGACGCCCGCACCGGGCAGGACCCGGTCGTCGGCATCGACCACAAGCTGGTCCGCCAGGTCGCGCGCTGGGAGCTCGAGGACCAGGACGCCTCGTCGACCGGCGAGAACGTGTTCTCGATGGTCCGCCGCATCGGTCGGGCCAAGGCCCAGCTCGCGGCCGACTACGCGGCACAGCTCGCCTCGAACGTCGGCAAGGTCGTGTTCTTCGCGAAGCACCTCGACGTGATGGACCAGGCGGAAGAGGTGTTCGCCCGTCGCGGCCTGCGCACCGCCACGATCCGCGGCGACCAGACCCCGACGCAGCGCACGGCCGAGATCGACTCGTTCGTGAACGATCCCGACGTCGCGGTCATCGTGTGCTCGCTGACCGCGGCCGGTGTCGGTCTGAACCTGCAGGTGTCGTCGAACGTCGTGCTCGCCGAGCTGTCGTGGACGAGCGCCGAGCAGACCCAGGCGATCGACCGCGTGCACCGCATCGGGCAGGAGGAGCCCGTCACCGCGTGGCGCATCATCGCCGCGCAGACGATCGACACCAAGATCGCCGAGCTCATCGACTCGAAGGCGTCCCTGGCCGCCCGCGCGCTCGACGGATCGGACGAAGAGGTCGTCGACTCCGGTGACATCCAGCTCGACGCGATGGCCGCGCTGCTGACCGAGGCGCTCGGCGGCTAGGCGGGCGCGTCCGGCGCTGCCCGGACAGCAAAACACCGGTGTTCACACTCTGAACCGCGTCATGCGTGTGTTCGGAGCGTGAACACCGGTGTCTTGCGAGGAGCACCTGCTCAGATGCGGGACTGCACCTCGGCCAGGGACGGGTTGGTCGCCGTCGAGCCGTCGGGGAACACCAGCGTCGGCACGGTCTGGTTGCCGCCGTTGACCTCGGCGACGAGCTCGGCGGTGCCCGGGGTCTGCTCGATGTCGACCTCGGTGAAGGGCACCCCGGCCTTCGCCATCTGGTTCTTCAGCCGGGCGCAGTAGCCGCACCACGTGGTGGTGAACATCGTGACGCCGCCGGCTTCGGGCGTGAACTGCTCGCGGGTGATCGTGTCGCTCATCCCTGCAGGCTAACCCCGGGTGCGGGGAAACCTCGCAGTGCCTGGTAGACAAGAGCGTGTGAGCCACACGCACCTCGAGATCGAGCGCACCTACGACCTGCCAGAGGGCGGTGCCCTCCCCGACCTCGTCGGCGCGGGCGGCATCCTCCGCACCGAGCACCAGGAGCCGTTCGGACTGGACGCGACCTACTGGGACACCGAGCGGTACGACCTGGTGGCCGCGCGGGTGACCGTGCGCCGCCGCACCGGTGGCCCCGACGCAGGCTGGCACATCAAGCGCTCGGAGTCGGACACGGTCCGCCACGAGCAGCAGTTCCCCCTGACCGACGACGCCGACACGGTGCCGGACGAGGTCCTCGCCGCGCTCTTCACGGAGCGTCGCGGCCGCGGGCTGCGCCCCGTCGTCCGGATCACCACCACCCGCACCGTCACCCGACTGCTCGACGAGGACGGCGACCAGATCGCCGAGCTCGCCGACGACCAGGTCACCGCCCAGCGCCTCGACGACGATGCTCCGGAGACCCCGCGCACCTGGCGTGAGGTCGAGGTCGAGACCGTCGACGGCGTCGACCCGCAGATCGCCCACGAGCTGTTCGCGGCCCTCGACGGGCGCTTCGCGGCCGTCGGCGCCGGCCCCGCCGCCGTCGCGTCCAAGCTGGCACGCGGGCTGGCAGGAGCACCGGCACCGCGCCTCCAGACCGAGGAGAAGCCGGCCAAGGGCACGACCGCACGCATCCTGGCGAAGCGGGTGCGCAAGCTGCGCGTCGCGCTGCTCGGCCAGGAGGCCCGGCTCCGCTCCGGTGACACGGCCGACCTCCGGCAGACGGCCGACACCACCCTCGAGATCGCCGCGATCCTGGGTGCCTACCGCCCGGCGTTCCCCGACGGCGATGCCGTCGACCGTGCCGCCCAGGCGGCGGACGGCCTGGCGGGCGTCACCGCGCGTGCGGCGCTGGCCGAGTACCTGATCGACCGGCTGCCGCGGGCGTCGTCGCCGGCGCAGGACGACCTGGTCGACGCGATGACCCGTGAGCGCATCCTCGCCTCGACCCGGGAACGTCGCGACCAGGCGGTGCGGGACGTCGTCGCGTTCCTGCACGGCGAGCCGTTCCTCGAACTGCTCGACGCCCTCGACGACGCGGCCGAGCGCCCGGCGCCGACGACGTGGTCGCTCCGCGCACCGAAACAGGTCGCGCAGGACGTCGGCGCCGACGTGAAGCCGCGGGTGCGCGAGCTCGTCCGGGCCGCCGTCGCCGACGACACCTCGGACACCGCCGCCGAGCGCGAGGCCGCCGACCGCACCACCACCGAAGCCGCGTGGCAGGAGACGATGCGCGCCCGGATGGCGATGGACGTGCTCGGCGACGACGCGTTCCCGCACGCGCTGTGGAAGCGGATCGGCACCGCAGCCGACGTACTGACCGAGCGGGTGCGGTCCCTGCACGCCCTCGACATCCTCCGGGCGAACGCGGCGATCGCGGAGCGCGGGGGTGAGGGCACGTTCGGGTACGGGGTGCTCGCCGGGGACCGGGTGCGCCTGGCCGAGGAGTCCTACGACGAGGCGGTGCACGCGCTCAACCGCGTGTGAGCGCGCTGCGTGCGCTTGGTGCGCTTGGTGAGCAGAAGAGGTCGGGTCCGACGTTCGGACCCGACCTCTTCTGCTCACCAACTGCGCGGTGCGGCTCAGCCCGCGGCGATCGGGTCGGCGGTCGCGGCGGCGGGCGTCTCGTCGGCGAGCCCGAGCACGTCGAGCAGCCAGGCGAGTTCGAACGCCCGCTCCTTCCAGGACGCGTAGCGACCGCTGACACCACCGTGGCCGGCGGACATCTCGGTCTTCAGCAGTACCGGAGCGCCGACTTCGCGGAGCTTCGCGGTCCACTTCGCGGGCTCGACGTAGAGCACGCGGGTGTCGTTGATCGACGTCACGGCGAGGATCTGCGGGTACTGCACGTCGTCGCGGACGTTCTCGTACGGGGTGTACTCGCTCATGTAGCGGTAGACCTCGGCATCGTGCAGCGGGTCGCCCCACTCGTCCCACTCGATGACGGTGAGGGGCAGGTCCGGGTCGAGGATGCTCGTCAGCGCGTCGACGAACGGCACGGCGGCCAGGATGCCGGCGAACCGCTCGGGTGCGAGGTTCGCGACCGCACCCATCAGGAGCCCGCCTGCGCTGCCACCCTCGGCCACGAGCCGGTCGGCACTCGTCCGGCCGGAATCGATCAGGTGCTCGGCGACCGCGACGAAGTCGGTGAAGGTGTTCTTCTTCGTCAGGGTCTTGCCGTTCTCGTACCAGTGCCGGCCGAGCTCACCGCCACCACGGACGTGCGCGACGGCGAAGACGACACCGCGGTCGAGCATCGACAGGCGCATGACGCTGAAGCCGGGGTCGATCGAGTGCTCGTACGAGCCGTAGCCGTACAGGTGCAGCGGTGCCGGGGAGCCGTCCTCGACGGCGTCACGACGCCAGACGAGCGAGATCGGCACGCGGGTGCCGTCCGACGCGGTCGCCCAGTCGCGTTCCTGCACGTAGTCGGCCGGGTCGTAGCCGCCGAGGACGGGCTGGCGCTTCTGGACGGTGACCTCGCCGGTGGCCAGGTCGAGGTCGCTGACCTCGGAGGGGGTCACGAACGACGTGTACCCGATGCGGAGCGTCGGCTGCTCCCACTCCGGGTTGCCGCCGAGACCCGCCGAGAACAGTGCTTCGTCGAAGGGGACCTCGTGTGCATCGCCGTAGCCGTCGCCCTCGATCGGGATGATCGCGACGCGGGGGAGCGCTTCGGAGCGGTACTCCAGTGCGAGGTGTCCGGCGAAGGCGTCGACCGACTCGATGCGGCGCTCGGTGTGGTGCGCCACGACGACGCGGCGGTCACGCTCGGACGTCGGGTCGTCGGCGGGGACGTCGACGAGCTCGAAGTTCTCGGCGCCGTCGTTGTGCAGTACCAGGAACCGGTCGCTGCCGCCGACGATGGCGTGCTCGATCTCGTACTCGACGCCCTCGCGGCGGGGCCAGACGACCTGGAACTCACCGGTCGGGTCGGCGGCGTCGAGGACGTGCGCCTCGGACGTGATCTTGGAGCCGAGCTCGATGACGATGTACTGCGAGGAGCGGGTGACACCGACACCGACCCAGTAGCGGTCGTCGGGCTCCTCGAACACCAGGACGTCGTCCGATGCCGCGGTGCCGACCGCGTGCCGCCAGATCTTGTCCGGACGCCAGGACTCGTCGACCGTGGGGTAGAACACGTAGCGTCCGGCCGGGTCGAAGGTGGCGCCGGCCCCGGTGTTCGGGATGGCGTCGCCGAGGCCGGTCCCCGTGGCCAGGTCGCGCACGTGCAGGGTGTACCGCTCGTCACCCTCGACGTCGATGCCGTAGACCAGGCGGGTGCCGTCGTCGCTGATGTCGTAGGTGCCGAGGGAGAAGAACTCGTGGCCGTCGGCCAGGGCGTTGCCGTCGAGGACCACCTGCTCGCCGGGGAGCGTCGACTCGCCCTCGACGACGGCGGGCGGTGTCCAGTCGTCGGGGCCGGCGACGGGCACGCGGCAGTGCACACCGTACTGGCTGCCCTCGGCGGTGCGGGTGAAGTACCACCAGTCGCCCATGCGGACCGGCACCGAGAGGTCGGTCTCCTGCACGCGGCTCTTCACCTCGGCGAAGATGCGGTCCCGCAGCGGCGCGAGGTGCGCGGTGGCGGCTTCGGTGTGGGCGTTCTCGGCTTCGAGGTACGCCAGGGTGTCGGTGGATTCCTTGTCCCGCAGCCACTCGTAGTCGTCGACGAAGTCGATGCCGTGGTGGGTCCGTGTCACGGGCCGCTTGGCGGCGCTGGGCGGGGTGGATGCGGTGTGCTCGTTGCTCACCGTCCCACCCTATTCGCCCGCACCCCCGGTCAGGCCGCCGTGTGCTCGCGCCCGCCCACCGCCGCCTGCACGCGCTGCTCGAACGCCTCGAGCTCGTCGACCACGGCGGGTGCCACCCACGCGCGGTCACGGCGACGACCGGTGACCGGGCGGAGCACTCCCGCCGACACCAGGTCGTGGGTCACGCGCTCGACCTCGTCAGCGGTGAGCAGGGTGTCCAGGTGCGTTTCGGTCAGGACGGGGTCGTCGGCGAGCGCACGGCCGACGACGGCGTGCGGGCCCGAGGCGCAGGGGCCTCCGGACCGGTCGGCGTCGTGCTCGGCGAGCAGCAGGGCGCTCAGCGTCGCCTCGTCGCACACCGTCCCGATCGCGAGGGCCAGGTCGACCACGAACCCGGTGACCCTGCCGTCGCGGTACTGCTCCAGGTGTCGGAAGTACCGCCGCCGGCCCGCAGCGAGCGCGGTGGCCACCGGTGCCGTGACCGTGGACGTCACCCCACGTCGCCGCAGCACGGCACCGATCAGCGCCCGCCCGATCCGACCGTTGCCGTCGGTGAACGGGTGGATCGACTCGAACTGCGCGTGGGCGATCGCGGCCTGTGCGATCGGGTGCAGGTCCACGCGGTGCACGAACGCGAACAGGTCGGCCATCAGCGGTGCCACGAGCTCGGGCGGCGGTGGCACGTACACGGCGTCGCGGGGTGTGGCGCCGCCGCCGATCCAGTTCTGCACGGCGCGGTACCTGCCGGCGTACCGTCCGTCCACCGGGTCGTCTCGCATCAGCAGGCTGTGTGCCTCGAGCAGGGAGGCCTCGGTGACGGTGCCCGAGTCCGCTCCGGACACCAGGTGCTCGACGGCTCCGCCGGCCCGGACGACCGCGGTGGCGCCCACGTTCGCCCGGATGCCGACGAGGGCCCGTGCCAGGTCGTCGATCGTCGCTGACTCGTCCTCGATCCGCGACGACGCCACGGCTTCGGTCCGGCCGAGCACGGACCCGAGCGGCGCGAGCCGGGAGCCGTGGTGGACGTCGAGGGCGCACAGGGCTGTGGCGCTCCGGTCGAGCAGCGAGACGGTGTCGTCGTCGGGTGTCCACCGAGCCCTCGCGATGGACGGGGGCAGCGACACCTGCACGGTGGTCACGAGCCGGTCGTCTCGGCACCCGCGGACGGCACTCCGCCACGGTCGCTCGCTGCGCTCGTGCGTGGGCCAGGTGTCGCTCCGGTGTGCCATCCCGCGACGGTAGGGCCGCCCCGACGCTCGACGCCAGGAATCGGTATTTCGCCCGCTCGCCACCGGGCGCTCGCCCGCTCGCCCTGCCCCGCTCCGCCCCCGCCCCCGCGCCCGCGCCCGCGCGTACCGTTGGTGCCATGAGCAACTCCTTCGCGATCACCGGTGCCCACGTCGTCCCCGTCTCCGCTCCCGCCTTCGACGGCGGCGCGGTCGTCGTCGAGGACGGCCGGATCACCGCGATCGGTCCGGACGTCACCCCGCCCGACGGCATGGCGGTCATCGACGCCACCGGTTCGTGGCTCGTGCCCGGGTTCGTCGAGGCGCACGGCCACGTCGGCATCCACGAGGAGGCCAACGGTGAGGCCGGTAACGACACGAACGAGATGACCGCGCCGAACATGGCCGGCGTCCGGGCGATCGACGCGATCGACATCGACGACGAGGGCTTCCGGGACGCGCTCTCCGGCGGGATCACGAGCATCGTCGTCAAGCCCGGCTCCGGCAACCCCATCGGCGGTCAGAGCGTCGCCATCAAGACGTGGGGCGGCCGCACGATCGACGAGCAGCTCATCTCCGACTCGGTGAGCGTGAAGAGCGCCCTCGGCGAGAACCCGAAGCGCGTCTACGGGGGCAAGGGCCAGACGCCCTCGACCCGGCTCGGTGTCGCGAAGATCATCCGCGACGCCTTCGTCGAGGCGCAGAACTACCGGGCCGCCCGTGACGCCGCCGCGGCGAAGGACGAGCCGTTCGCCCGTGACCTGACGAAGGAGACGCTCGTCCGGGTGCTCGACGGCGAACTCGTCTGGGACCAGCACACCCACCGCCACGACGACATCGCCACCGCGATCCGACTGTCCGAGGAGTTCGGCTACCGGCTCGTCGTGAACCACGGCACCGAGGCGCACAAGATCGCCGACGTGCTGGCCGCGAAGGACATCCCGGTCATCTACGGCCCGCTCTTCACCAGCCGCTCGAAGGTCGAGCTCCGCGACCGCGGCATCCCGAACCTCGCGACCATCGCGGCGGCAGGGGTCCGGGTCGCCATCACGACGGACGCGCCGGTCGTGCCGATCAACATGCTCGTCGACCAGGCGACCGCCGCGGTGAAGGAGGGTCTGCCCGCCCAGACCGCACTCGAGGCGCTGACGGTCAACCCGGCCGATTTCCTCGGGTTCGGGGACCGCGTCGGTCGCCTGGCCGAGGGGTACGACGCCGACCTCGTGCTCTGGGACGGCGACCCGCTCGATGCGGCCAGCCGCGCGACGCGCGTCTGGATCGACGGCGAGCCCGTCTTCGCGTGGTCCGACGGAACCGGCGTCACCACCCCGCGCTGGTAGCGGGTGCAGAGCCGGGAGGCCCGGATCGCGACGTGCCTGCGGGTCGCGATCCGGGCCTCCAGGCCGTTGCGCCGGGGGTGCCGCGTGCTCAGACCTCGCGCGCCAGCAGGAAGTCGTTGATGCGCGTCGTGAGCTCGGCGTCGATCGGCCGCACGTCGCCGTTCACCGAACGGATCGGGGCCGCCTGCCGCACGCTCGACACGAGCCAGAGCGCGTCCGCCGCCGCCAGGTCGGCGAGGGTGACGAGTTCGTAGGCGGTCTCGATGCCCTCCTGCTCAGCGAAGCGGAACACGTCGGCCTGCGTCGTGCCGGCCAGGATCCCGATGTCCGTGCGGGGCGTGACGAGCCGGTCGCCGACCTTCATGATCAGGTTGGCGCGCGTGCCCTCGAGCACGTAGCCGTCGCTCGAGACGAACAGGGCGTCGTCGGCGCCGCGGCGGACGGCCTCGCGCAGGGCGGCCATGTTGACGCCGTACGACAGCGTCTTCGCGCCCTGCAGCAGCCACGGCGAGGTGCGCTCGACGTCGTGCCGGTACCCGCGGTCCAGGACGACGACGGAGATGCCCTCGGTACGTGCGGCCGTGGAGTCGCCCGACGGCGCGGCGTAGACCCACCCGGTCGGGCGCTCGGTGCCCTCGACGCCGCGGGTCAGGACGGTCTTGGCGAAGGCCTCGCGCACCGGGTCGAGGCGGGCACAGACGGCCTCGATGGCCCGGCGCCAGGCCTCCGGGTCGGGGGCGGGCAGGTCGAGCATCGCGGCGGAGCGGCCGAAGCGGGCGAGGTGCGCCTCGAGGGCCTGTGGTCGGCCGTCGATCACCGTGATCGTCTCGAACACGCCGTCGCCGCGCGTGACGCCGAGGTCCTGCACCTGCACGTGCTCCTCGAGCGGCTTCGCCCAGGTGAAGGCCTCGGCCGCGGGGTCGTGCGGCGCGGCGTCGCGGGAGGGCTGGTTGAGGACGGCGAGCACGGTTTCGGTCATGCCTCCATCCAACCGCAGCTCAGCCCGCTTCGGGCAGCGCGCCCAGCAGCTTCCACACGGCGGGCGTCAGCTCGGGGTGCTGCAGCGCGATCCGGCGCAGCCGGTGGTACTCCTCGCCCAGCCGGGTGCCCTGCCCCGACGCCGGGTGGCTCGACCACTGCGCGTGCCGCTTGCCGATCGCCTCGTCCAGGTCGACGGCGTCCGCGCGCAGGATCAGCACGACCTGCTCGTCGACGGTGGGGAGCGTCGGCATGAACTCCCACGGGTCCTCACCCTGGCGGCTCCGGTGCTCGACGAGCATCGAGATCTCTTCCGCAGCCTCGGCGCGCAGCACTTCGAGGCTGCGCCCGGTCCTGCGGGGCTCAGCCATGGTGCCCCCGCAGCACGCCTGCCATGGGAAGAGCGTACGACACTCCATCGGTCACACTGGACGCGTGACCCTTCGCGACGAGAGCAAGTCCCAGCATCCCCGGGTGGTGGTCGTGTACCTGCTGCGCGACGGTTCGGCCGGCACGGAAGTGCTGCTGGGGGAGAAGCGCCGCGGCCTCGGCGCGGGCCGTCTGGTCGGCCCCGGCGGCAAGCGCGAGCCCGGCGAGTCCGCGGTCGAGACCGCCGTGCGCGAGGTGCGTGAAGAGGTCGGCCTGCGGCTCGACGCGGTCGACCTGGAGGCCCGTGGCACGTTGGACTACCGGTTCCCGTACCGACCGTCCTGGTCGCAGGTCTCGGACGTCTTCGTCTGCCGCCGCTGGCAGGGAGACCCGTCGGGCTCCGACGAGCTGGAGCCGCGGTGGATCGCGGTCGACTCCGTGCCCTACGACGCGATGTGGGACGACGCCCGCTACTGGCTGCCGGGGGTGCTCGCCGGCGGCAGCGTCCGCGCGCGGTTCACGTTCGCCGAGGACGACGCGACGGTCGCCGGGTTCACCGGGACGGGCGTCGGAGTGGGCGACTAGCTGCTAGCGCGGCTGCTGGGTGCGGGTGCTGCCGGTGCGCGCTTCCTCGGCGGCGGCCATGACGTCGGCGTCGCCGCTCCGGCCGCCCAGGGGTCGCACGAAGAAGTCGATGACGCCGACGACGATCGCGCCGATCATCGAGAACATCGCCCACCCGACGAACAGCCCGGCGGTGCCGCGGCCGTCGGCGGGCGCGAGCAGGACGCTCGCGGCGTAGAAACCGACCGTCAGCACGAGGAACACGACGACGACGGTGATGAGGACGCGGTGCCAGGTGATGCGCGGGTTCATCCGATCAGGATACGCGTCAGCGGTCGGCGTGCTTGCCGTGCTGCGCCGCCGCCGGTCGCGGTTCCTTCCGGTTCGCGGGGCGCTGCACGGCGATGCGACCGGTCGGTGTCGCGTCCGGCTCGAGGCCGTCGCGCCCGCCGGTGAAGACGTCCCCGCCGGTGCGGTCGTCCTCCCAGTCGTCGTCCCGCAGCACGCTCAGGGTGCCGGTCTCGGTGGAGGTCAGGCCGTGGCGCTCGAGCTCGGCGTCGCGCTGCCGGCCGAGGAACTCGCGGTTGGCGGTGTTGGCGTCCTGGAACATCGTGGTCCGGCCGGTGACGATCGCTCGGATCCGTCGGCGCTCCCACCACTTCTTGCCGAAGTACATCAGCACCAGGCCTGCCGTGGCGTAGCACGCCATCGTGATCAGGCCGCGGGCCGGGCCGGGGCCGACGCCGTAGACCTGGTGCTTGATCATGTCGACCATGCTCGAGCCGACGACGACGTTGTTCAGCCAGGCGAAGGGCTCGGGCATGAACCACTTCGGGTAGGCACCGCCGGACGACGGCATGGACAGGAAGACGAAGCAGATCATCGCGGGTGCGGCGATGAACCGGCCGACGAAGTAGCTCAGGCCGTTCACCGCCAGGCCGATCGCCACGATCCAGCCCCAGGCGATGAGCACGAGCTGGATCCAGTGCCCGTGGATGGCGCCGAGCACCGGTCCGGCGAGGGTGTTCGTGATGAGCGAGATGACGAGGCCGCCGACCACGATGACCGTCATCCGGGTGCGGTGCCGGAGCGGGCCGCCCATGATGCCGATGAACATCGCGACCATGTAGCCGCCGATGCACCACGCGAGCATGACGTACATCGCCACGGTGCCGTACTCGTCCCAGGCAGGCAGGGGTGCGAGCTCGGTGACCTTCGGGGTCGCGACGCCCAGGCCGGTCAGCACCGCGGTGAGGGTGGCCGGTACGAGGCTCGCGACCTGGAACTGGTGCGCGCTCGCCGTGAAGAACTCGTTCGCAGCGGGGTCGTACGCGACCGCCATCGAGCCGCCCACCACGTCGCGCTTCGCCTGCGCGAGCGAGTCGTACGTGTGGAACACGAACTCGCCGGGCAACGCCTGCTGCACCGCCCGCACGAACGCCGGGTCGCTGCCGATCAGGGCGATCGGGACGTCGTGCGGGTGCGGGGCGTGGAACGCGAAGACGTAGCACAGGCAGAACCCGACGATGAAGAACAGCGGCATCCAGAGCTGCAGGCCGATCAGCTGCAGCGACGGGTGCAGGGTCGAGTACCACCGGCGGTAGGCGCCGTGTTGCTGGGGCGCCGGCACCGGCGCCTGTCGCCGGGGTGCCGAACGCGTGTGCCCGGCGACCTTGCCTCCACGGCGCGGCTTGGTCCCACGTGCCGAGGGCCGGGTCCCGCGCGGCTTCGGCGGCGTCGGTCGGGAACCGCCGGGGCGCTCCGGTCCGTCGTCGTTCCTGGGGACGTCGTTCCGCGGCGTGCTCACTCGGCGCTCTGCTCCTGCTCTCGATCGGAGCGCCAGGATACGCCCGGGGTGCTCAGGAGCGACTGCGCGACGCCTGCGCCGAGTCCATCGCGAGTTCTTCGGCGTCGAGGGTCACGAGCACGCGGCGCATGACCTCTTCGTCGAGGTTCCCCTTCTCCCGCTCCTCGAGCACGATCTCGCGGCGGCGGTCGAGGAGCTCGCGCCGGATGTCCTGGATCTGCGAGCCACGCAGGCGCAGTGCGACGTTCCGTCCCTCGTCCTCTTCTTCCTCGGCGTCCTGACGGAACGTCTCGGCCTGACGCTCGAGTCGCGCCTTCAGGCGGTTGACCACCGAGTCGACGGCTTCCGAGCCGTACTGCTTCGCCCACGCCGGACGCCGCTTCTCGAGCAGCTCGATCGCGGCTTCGGTGGTGCGCTGGTTGAGCCGCATCTCGCTGCGCACGTCCTCCTCGCCCTCGGCCGGGTCCTGCACCTTGAGCGCGCGGATGACGAACGGCAGGGTGAGTCCCTGCAGCAGCAGGGTGCCGACGGTGACGAAGAAGGCGATGATGAAGATCGTGTCCTGCGCCGGGATGTGCGTCGGGTTCGCGACGACCGACACGGCTGCGGCCAGGGTCACCACGCCGCGCATGCCCGTCCACGAGATGACGGTGAGCTCCCGCCAGTTGAGCTTCGGCTCGGCGGAACCGCGCATCCACCGGAGCGAGGGATGCCCGCGGGACAGCTTGATCCGCAGGGGCCGGAGCCACTTCCCGTTGAACCGGTTGCGCGCGTAGGACTCGAAGACGAACAGCGGTCGGACCAGGATCACCACCGCGAGCACGACGGCCGCGGCGGTGAGCGTCTGCCCGAGGCTCCGCTCGCTCTCGACCAGGTCCTGCACGACGGTGTTGAGCTGCAGGCCGATGAGCGCGAACACGAAGCCCTCGAGGATGACGTCGATGCTCGTCCAGAGCGGGCGCTCCTGCAGGCGGGTGGCGTACCCCTCCTTCGGCGAGTTGTAGCCGATGTACAGGCCCGCCGTGACGACCGCGATGACCCCGGAACCGGACAGGTCCTCGGCGAGGATGTAGGCGACGAAGGGCAGCAGGATGCTCATGATCGTCTCGACCACGGGGTCGTTGATGCGCATCCGGATCCAGTGCACGACGACGCCGAGCACGATGCCGACGACCAGACCGACGCCGATCGCCAGGCCGAAGATGCCGAGGTCCTGCCAGATCGTCAGCGACGTGCCCGCGATGATGAGCGTGAACACCCGCACCAGGGTCAGCGAGGCCGCGTCGTTGATCAGGCTCTCGCCGGACAGCACGGTCATGACGCGGCGGGGGAGTCCGAGCTTCCGGCCGATCGCGGCGGCGGACACCGCGTCCGGCGGGGCGACGATCGCGCCGAGCAGGATCGCCGCCGGCAGCGTCATGTCCGGGATGAGCAGGTAGGCCACCCCGCCGACGACCAGGGCGGTGACGATCACCAGGAAGATGCCGAGCCGTCGGATCTGCTTGATCGAGCCACGGAAGCTCTGCCACGACACGTCGAGTGCCGCCGAGTAGAGCAGCGGCGGCAGGATCACCGTGAGGATGACCTCGGAGTCGATCTCCATCGGCGGCAGCCCGGGCAGGAACGAGGCCGCGAGGGCGACCGCCGTGACGAGCAGCGGAGCGGGGAGTCCCTTGGCCCGGGCGAACCCCGTCACCGCGAGCGATCCGATCAACAGGATGAGGAGCTCAGCGGTGTCCATGGACCCATTCTCCCATCGGCATGGTTCCAAACCTGAACGAGTGTGAAGCTGCGGTGAACAACGGGTTACCGATCAGGTTTGCTCGAAGCGCCGACGCCTGGGACACTTGCCCGCGGTGGACATCACACTCATAGTCGTCCTGGTCATCGCGTTGGCCCTCTTCTTCGACTTCACAAACGGTTTTCACGACACCGCCAACGCGATGGCGACCCCGATCGCGACCGGCGCCATGAAGCCCAAGGTGGCGGTCACCGTCGCCGCGGTGCTCAACCTGGTCGGTGCGTTCCTCAGCACCGCCGTGGCGACGTCGATCTCGCACGGGTTGATCAACGAGGGGCCCGGTGGCGTCGCCATCAGCCCCGAGATGATCTTCGCGGGCCTGATCGGGGCAGTCGTCTGGAACATGATCACATGGCTCCGCGGGCTGCCGTCGTCGTCGTCGCACGCGTTGTTCGGCGGGCTGATCGGTGCCGCGATCGTCGGCGCCGGGTTCCAGTCGGTCAACTACGTCGCGCTGCTGACGGTGGTGATCATCCCGGCGTTCGCTTCGCCCGTGATCGCCGCGCTCGTGTCGTTCCTGTCGACGCGCATCGCGTACCGGATCACGAAGCGTCCGGTGTTCCCGAACGAGCGCGGCGGGTTCCGCATCGGGCAGGTCTTCACCAGCTCGATGGTGTCCCTGGCACACGGCACCAACGATGCGCAGAAGACGATGGGTGTCATCACGCTGACCCTCATCGCCTCGGGCGCGCAGTCGTCGGACCAGGGCGTGCAGTTCTGGGTCGTCGTCGCGTGTGCCCTCGCGATCGCCCTCGGTACCTACACGGGCGGTTGGCGGATCATCCGCACGCTCGGCTCGGGCATCACCGAGATCCGTGCGACGCAGGGCTTCGCCGCCGAGGCCTCGACCGCCGCGACGATCCTCGCCTCCAGCCACCTCGGCTTCGCGCTGTCGACCACGCAGGTGTCCTCGGGCTCCATCATCGGTGCCGGTCTGGGCCGCCGCGGCTCGAAGATCCAGTGGTCGACCGCCGGCAAGATCGTGATCGCCTGGTTCATCACCCTGCCCGCGGCCGCCGCGGTCGGTGCGATCGCCTCGGGCATCGCCCGCCTCGGCGTCGTCGGGCTCGTGCTCGACGCCGTGATCGGCGCCGTCGTCATCCTCGGCCTGTACCTGTGGTCGCTCCGCAAGCCGCACGAGCAGGCCTCCGCGATCGAGGTCGACGTCGCCGCGAACGCGGTCCTGACCCGCAAGGAGCTGCGTGACATGCAGCGCAAGAAGCGTGCCGACGCGGTCGCCCAGCGTCGCGCCGAACTGAGCCGCGAGCGCACGCTCCGTCGCATGGCGGCCCGCAAGGGAGGCCGTCGCTGATGGGCATCGACTGGTTCGCATTCCTCACCGTGGCGCTCGTCGCCGTGGTCTCGTCGTGCTTCGTCGTCGCCGTGTACTCGGTCGGCCTCCGTCTCTGGAGCGCCGCCGACACCCGCGAAGGCAAGTTCACCGTGAAGGACGACGGCACGATCGGCCCGGCCACCGCCGGCTTCCCGAACCCCGCCGGAGTCTCGGCGGCCGCACGTGCGCTCCGTGCGGCGGCCATCGCGTGCTTCGTCGTGTGCGGCGCCGTCGTGCTCTACGGCATCTACCTCATCGTCCCGCAGTTCCACTGACGGGCATGCTCACCGGGTGAGCAGCAGACGCCGGGTCGCCCTTCGCGACCCGGCGTCTGCTGCTCACTCGTCGCGCCTTCGCCGGGTGCGCCGCGTGCGCTGCGCGAGCGGGCGAAATGCCCGCGTCTCCGCGCGCGGGAACCAGGCCGTTTCGCCCGCTCGCGTTCCGGGCGTGCCCGCGGGGCGGACGGGAGGCCCGTGGCGGCCTGGCACCGGGCCTCCAGGCCGTCGTGGGCGAGCGGGCGGAATGCCGGCGTGCGTTGCTGGGACGACCGCGCCATTCCGCCCGCTCGCGCGGGCGGCGCGCTTGGTGAGCAGAAGATGTCGCGTCGCGGTCTGGGACCCGACATCTTCTGCTCACGAAGCGACGGGAGGCCCGTGGCGGCCTGGCACCGCGCCTCCAGGCCGCCACGGGCGAGCGGGCGGAATGCCGGCGTGCGTTGCTGGGACGACCGCGCCATTTCGCCCGCTCGCGCGGGCGGCGCGCTCGGTGAGCAGAAGATGTCGGGTCGCGGTGCGGGACCCGACATCTTCTGCTCACGAAGCGACGGGAGGCCCGTGGCGGCCTGGCGCCGCGCCTCCGGGCCGTCGCGGGCGAGCGGGCGGAATGCCAGCGTGCGTCGCGGAGGCCACCGTGGCATTTCGCCCGCTCGCGCAGGGACGCCGCCGGTCACACAACCCCGGCGCGTTCCCGGACCGGCCGGACGGACGGGACTAGCCTCGACGAGTGACCGGCAACGAGGAGGCACCTGTGACGACGACGACGCGGACCGAGAGCGACTCGCTGGGATCACGCGAGGTCCCGAAGGACGCGTACTGGGGCATCAACACGTTGCGGGCGCTCGAGAACTTCCCGATCACCTCCGTGCCGATCGCCGTGTACCCGGACCTCATCGAGGCGCTCGTCACGGTGAAGCAGGCTGCGGCGCGGGCGAACCGGGCGATCGGCGTCCTCGACGAGGAGCGCGCCGACGCGATCGATCGTGCGGCGCAGGAAGTCCGCGACGGGGCGCTCCGCGAGCAGTTCGTCGTCGACGTCGTGCAGGGCGGCGCGGGGACGAGCACGAACATGAACACGAACGAGGTGCTCGCGAACCGGGCCCTGGAACTCCTCGGGCGGGAGCGGGGCGACTACGGGTACCTGCACCCGATCGACCACGTGAACCGCAGCCAGTCGACGAACGACACCTACCCGACCAGCATCAAGATCGCGATGATCTTCGGGGTCCGACGGCTCATCGAGCAGCTCGAGGAGCTCTCCGCGGCGTTCGCCGAGCGGGGCCGAGCCTTCGCCGACGTGCTGAAGGTGGGCCGGACGCAGCTGCAGGACGCCGTGCCGATGACCCTCGGGCAGGAGTTCACCGGGTTCTCGCACACGATCCAGGAGGATGCGGACCTGCTCCGCAAGGTGATGCCGCTGCTCGCCGAGATGAACCTCGGCGCGACGGCGATCGGTACCGGGATCACCGCGGACCCGCTCTACCGCGACGAGGTCCGCCGGCAGCTGCAGGAGGCGAGCGGCATCGACGTCGTCACCGCCCCCGACCTCATCGAGGCGACGAGCGACGCCGGTGCGTTCATGACCCTGTCCGGCACGGTGAAGCGCAGCGCCGCGAAGCTCTCGAAGATCTGCAACGACCTGCGGCTGCTGTCGTCCGGTCCGCAGGCGGGTCTCGGTGAGATCACCCTGCCCGCTCGCCAGGCCGGCTCTTCGATCATGCCGGGCAAGGTCAACCCGGTGATCCCCGAGGTCGTGAACCAGATCGCCTACGCGGTCGCCGGAGCGGACACCACCGTGACGATGGCGGCGGAGAGCGGGCAGCTGCAGCTCAACGCCTTCGAGCCGATCATCGCCCACTCGATCCTGCAGTCGCTGCAGTGGATGTCCCGTGGCTGCGCGACCCTGCGTGAGCACTGCGTCGTCGGCATCGAGGCGAACGAGGCGAAGCTCGCCGCCCAGGTCGACACGAACGTCGGCGTCGTCACCGCGCTCACGCCGTACATCGGGTACGCGGCCGCGGCGTCGATCGCGCACACGGCGCTGACCACCTCGACGCCGATCTCGACGCTCGTGGTGGCCGCGGGGCTGATGGAGGAGGACCAGGTCATGCGGGTGCTCAGCCCGGCCCGGCTGTCGGGCATCGAGCTGGCGACGGGTGCGATCCCGGTCATCACCGAGGAGATGCTGGACGCCGAGGCACGAAAGCGCTGACGCCGGGCAAGCGCGCGCACGCCCGGGCGCGGCACGGTCGCACGACCCGCACCCGCGCACACACCGTCAGGGCAGCGGCCGCTCGCCCACCCGCACCTGCTGCGCCATCGCCCGCAGGTGCTCCTCGCCCGGGGTCGACTCGGCGTCCTCGTCCTCGTCCTCGGCCACCCGCGCGGCCTCGGCCCGCACGTGCTGCGCGGCCGCGATGTCCTGGTCCCGCCACCGCGCGAGCGTGAAGTTCCGCGTGACGTCCCGCAGCGGCAGCCGGATCGACTCGTCCGCCTCGATGCCGGCGAGCAGCTGCCGCATCCGGATCACCTCGGAGTCGAGCTCCCCGCCGACCACGAGCACGAAGTTCGAGATGTACAGGTACACGAGCAGCAGGATCGCGCCACCGAGCCACCCGTAGGCGCGGTTCCCGCCGCCGAGGGTCTCCACGTAGAGCGCGAACCCCACCGTGGCGATGGCCCAGGTCACGATCGCGAACGCGGCACCGGCCGACACCCACCGCAGCTGCGGGGTCTTCACGTTCGGCGTCGCGTAGTAGAGCACCGCCACCATGACGACGAGGTCGGCCGCGAGCACCGGCCACTTCACGACGTTCCACACGTCGTCGATCCACGGCGCCCACCCGAGCTGTCGGATGACGGCCTCGGAGATCGTCGGCGTGCCGAGCAGGATGACGATGGCGACGGCACCGCCGACCATGACGAGCAGCGTGACGAGGAGCATCATGCTGCGGAACTTCCAGATCCGTCGGCCCTCCTCGACCTCGTAGGCGGTGTTCATCGCCCGTCCGAAGGCCGTCGCGTAGCCGGACAGCGACCAGAGCGTCAGCGCGACACCGATCGTGAACCCGAGCCACGGGTTGTCCAGGGTCAGCAGCTGCCGGAGCGGCCCCTCGAGGTGCTCGGCGGTCTCCGGCCGGACGATGAACCCGAGGACCTCCACGATGTCGGTCAGGCTGTCCCCCTTGCGGTCGACGATGGACAGCGCCGACACGACCGCCAGCGCGGTCGGGAACACCGTCAGCAGCGCGAAGAACGTCAGCGACGCGGCCGCGTCGACGACGCGGTGCCGGATGACCGAGTGGTAGGTGCGCCGGACGACGGCGCGGACTCCCGTCCGCTGGAGGTCGCGCGATGCGCTGTCCGGCATGTCCCGTACGGTACCCGACACGTGACGGCCTGGAGGCCCGTGGCGGGCCCGCCCCGCGCCTCCCGTCCGCCCCTTGGTCGCGTCGCGATCCCCTGCAAGACACCGGTGTTCACGCTCCGCACCGCGGAACGCGGGTGTTCCACGCGCGAACACCGGTGTCTTGCGGGCACGCTCGCGCCGCCGCCGTCAGTCGGCGTGGGGGTGCAGGGCGTCGTAGCGGCGGAAGGACGGGACCATCCGGAGGAGCAGCGCGACGAGGCCGATGATGAGCACGCCGCCGATGACCGGCGGGTACGCGATGCCGGCCGCGACGACCAGGCCGGCGTACAGGTCACCGAGCCGCGGGCCGCCCGTGACCACGACGATGAAGATGCCCTGCAGCCGACCGCGCATGCCGTCCGGCGACGCCGCCTGCAGGATCGTGTTCCGGAACACCGAACTGACGTTGTCCGCACCGCCGGCCATCGCCAGGAACAGCGCCGCGAGCCCGAGTGCCGGCAGGATCTCGACCCCGAACGCCTCGCCTGAGCGGCCGCCGAGCACGTGCGCCAGCGCGATGACCACGCCGAACGCCGCGATCGCGCCGCCGTACGCCGTGATGGCCCAGCCGACGGCCTCACCCTGGCGTCGGACGTGCCCGAGCGGCCCGGAGAACACGCTCGACAGCAGCGCCCCGATCGCGTACGCGGCGGTCAGGGTGCCGACGGTGATCGACCCGCCGCCGATGACGAGCGCGCCGATCGCGGGGAACAGCACGCGCGGCTGCCCGAAGGTCATCGCGATGATGTCGAGCACGAACGTCATCGTGATGTTGCGCGACCGCCGCAGGAACTTCGCACCCTCGATGAGCGAGCCGAGCCCGGGCCGCAGCGCGTCGTGGTCGGCGGCCATCCGCGGCAGTGTGAACACCCCGAGGAACGCGAACGTGAACAGCACGACGTCGATCGTGTAGGTCGGCGCGAACCCGACACTCGCGATGAGCACGCCGGCGATCGCCGGACCGACGGTGACCTGGAACCCCGACGCGATCCCGCCCAGGGCGCTCGCCGCGGGCAGCAGGTCGGTGCCGACGAGTCGCGGGACGATGGCCGAGCGGGAAGCGTTGCTGACGGTGGCGGCCACGGCGTTCACCGTCGCGAGCACGTAGAGCAGTGCGACGCTGTGCAGGTCGAGCCAGGCGTGCGTGGCGATCAGAGCCACGGCGACCCACGCGACGATCGACGAGACGAGCGCGACGAGGCGTCGGTCGAAGGCGTCCGCGAGCATCCCGCCGTACAGGCCGGCGACGATCATCGGCACGAGCGCGATGACACCGACCAGGGCCACGGCGAAGGTCGAGCGGGTGATCTCGTAGACCTCGAGACCGACGGCGACGGTGGTCATCTGGGTGCCGATGCCGGCGATCGCGGTGCCGGCCCAGAGTCGGGCGAAGGCGGGGGAGCGGCGGAGCGGGGTGAGGTCGGCGAGCAGGCGGCGGCGCGGCGGTGCGGGAGTCGATGGTGTCACGGTGGAACCATTCTGCGGGCTGGACGCTCGTTGCGCGTGCCCGGTGCGCGCTCTGGTTGACTGATCGGCATGACTGACCTGAACAGCAAGCCCGAGTTCGACGCCCCCGAGGGCCCCGCCCCCACCGAGCTCGTCGTCACCGACATCGTCGAGGGTTCCGGCGATGAAGCGTCCGCCGGCTCGACCGTCAAGGTCCACTACGCCGGCGTCGAGTACGAGACCGGCGAGGAGTTCGACAGCTCCTGGAACCGCGGCGAGCCCATCGACTTCCCGCTCGCGGCCCTGGTGCGCGGCTGGCAGGAGGGCATCCCCGGCATGAAGGTCGGCGGTCGTCGCAAGCTCGTCGTCCCGCCGGAGCTCGCCTACGGCCCCGCCGGTGGTGGCCACTTCCTGTCGGGCAAGACCCTCATCTTCGTGATCGACCTGCTCGGGGTCCGCTGATGCAGGTCGGTGCCCCGACGATCGAGCTGAACGACGGTCACCGCTTCCCGGAGCTCGGCCTCGGCACCTACGGCCTGAACGGCGACGAGGGCGCTGCGGCGGTCGGCACCGCGATCGCGAGCGGCTACCGGCTGCTCGACACGGCGCTGAACTACGGCAACGAGGACGCCGTCGGCAAGGCCGTCCGCGAGTCCGAGGTGGCGCGCGAGGACCTCGTCGTCACGTCGAAGCTGCCCGGCCGGCACCACGGCTACGACGAGGCGCACCGCTCGATCGACGAGACCCTCGGCAACCTGGGGCTCGACCACGTCGACCTGTACCTGATCCACTGGCCGAACCCGTCGGTGGACAAGTTCGTCGACACCTGGAAGGCGTTCGTCGATCTCCGCGACAGCGGCAAGGTCCGCTCGATCGGCGTCTCGAACTTCACGCCGGAACACCTGCGCCGCATCGTCGACGCCACCGGGGTCGCCCCGGCCGTCAACCAGGTGGAGCTCCATCCGTACTTCCCCCAGGCGGAACTGCGGAAGGTGCACCAGGAGCTCGGCATCGTGACCGAGAGCTGGAGCCCGCTCGCGAAGCGGTCGGAACTGCTCACCGAGCGGCCGATCGCCGACGCCGCCGCGGCACACGGTGTGGCCCCCGGCCAGGTCGTGCTGCGCTGGCACGTCCAGCTCGGTGCCGTGCCGGTGCCGAAGTCGGGCGACGCCGCCCGCCAGAAGGAGAACCTCGACGTCTTCGGCTTCGAGCTGACCGACGACGAGGTGCAGGCGATCTCCGCGCTCGAGCGCGGCCGCCTGTGGGACGGCGACCCGGACACGCACGAAGAGATGTGACCCGGACGCGACCCTTCGGGGACAGCGGGGCTCCCGGTGGGCAGTACACTGGTTCCCCCTCTTCCCGAAGGGTTGCGTGTGTCCGAACCGACCGAGATCGACCGTGAACGCGGCTACGTCGACGGCCTCTTCCGTCGTCTCGACGAGCTGACCGCCGAGGCCGAACAGCGCCTCGCCGAGACCCGCCGACAGGCGGTCGGCGGGAACCACCAGAGCCGCAGCGAGCGCGACGCGTACGCGCGGCTCTACGAGGACACCGTCGCGACGCTCGAACGGGTGGGGGACCGTCTGGTCTTCGGCCGGCTCGAGGTCGCCGAGCCCGACGACGCCGACGACACCTTCCGGTACATCGGCCGCGTGGGACTGCGCGACGCCGAGCACCGCCCGCTGCTGCTCGACTGGCGCGTCCCCGGTGCCAGTGCCTTCTACCAGGCCACCGCGGCGCACCCGATGGGCATGCGGTCCCGCCGGCACCTGTCCCTGCAGGGTCGTCGGGTGGTCGGTGTCGAGGACGAGGTCTTCGACGCCTCGCTCTACGACGACGAGCGCACCCACCTGCAGGGCGAGGGGGCGCTGCTCGCCGCGGTCACCGCCGAACGCACCGGCCGGATGACCGACATCGTCGCGACGATCCAGGGCGAGCAGGACCGCATCATCCGCTCCCCGCTCGAGGGCGTGCTCATCGTGCAGGGCGGGCCCGGCACCGGCAAGACCGCCGTGGCGCTGCACCGGGCCGCCTACCTGCTCTACTCGTACCGCGAGCGCCTGCGCGGATCCGGCGTGCTCATGGTCGGCCCGTCCCCGGCGTTCCTGACGTACATCGAGCAGGTGCTCCCGTCGCTCGGCGAGACCGGTGTCGTGATGGCGTCGCTCGGGTCGCTCTACCCGACCGTGCACGCGACGACCAGCGACACCCGCGACGTCGCCGCCGTGAAGGGTGCCGCGCAGATGGCCGCACTCCTTCGGCGGGCCGTGCGCTCGCGCCAGGTCGTGCCGACCGAGTCGGTCACGCTCGACGTCGAGGGCGAGCGGCTCGTCGTCCCGCCGCAGCTCGTCGCCGACGCCATGAAGCGTGCGCAGGACCGCGGCAAGCCGCACAACGTCGCCCGCGTCACGTTCAACAAGATCGCCCTCGACGCGATGACCCGACTGCTCGCCGAGCAGCTGCGGGAGCGCGGCACCACGGTGGACGAGGCCGACGAGAAGGTCCTGCGCGAGGACATCCGGAGCTCGTACGACGCCCGCGTGCTGCTCAACACCGCGTGGTTGCCGCTGCCGCCCGAGAAGTTCCTCGAGGACCTGTACGCCCGGCCGAACTGGCTCGCCTCGCTCACCCCCGACTGGACCGCCGAGCGCCGCGCCCTGCTGCAGCGTGCCCGCGGTACGGCCTGGACCGTCGAGGACGTCCCCCTGCTCGACGAGGCCGCCGAACTGCTCGGCCCGTTCGACCCGACCGGCGGTGCCGCCAAGCGCGCGGCGAAGGCCAGCCGGAACCGCGACATCGAGAACGCCCGACAGGCCATCGAGAACATGGGTGTCGAGGGCATCGTCAGCGCCGAGCAGGTCGCCGGCTCGTTCGCCGAGGGCGGCGACCCCCGCTCCACGGCCGAGCGCGCCGCCGACGACCGCGAGTGGACCTACGGGCACATCGTCGTCGACGAGGCGCAGGAGCTCTCGCCGATGCAGTGGCGCGTGCTCGCCCGCCGCAACCCGCTGCGCTCGTTCACGATCGTCGGCGACATGGCGCAGGGTTCCTCGCCGGGTGCCGCACGCACCTGGGACGACGTCATCGGGGCGCTCGCGCGTCGTCGACGCGGCCGTGCCCCGCAGGTGCCGCTCGACCACCGCATCGAGCAGCTCACGGTCAACTACCGCACCCCGCGATCCATCGTCGAGGCGGCCGGGGCCTTCGCCGACAGCGCCGGCCTCACGGTCACCCGCAACGAGGCAGTGCGCGACGGCGACCCCGTCGAGCGCGTCCGCGTCGCCCGGGCCGACATGCTCGACACCGTCGTGGCGGTCGCCGACGCCGAGCGTGCGCGGATCGGGTCCGGCACCATCGGCGTCATCGTCCCCGAGGCCCAGGTCGACACGATCCGGCAGCGGCTCGCCCGCACCGAAGCCGACGTCCGGGGCCTCGCCTCGCCGAACGCCGGCTCGCTCACGGTGCTGACGGGTGCGGACGCCAAGGGCCTGGAGTTCGACGGTGTGCTGCTCGTCGACCCGGACGGCGTCGGCGCCGACGCCGCCCGTGCCGCCGCCGCGGTGTACGTCGCGATGACGCGTCCGACCCGTCGTCTGACGGTCATCGACGTCGACTGACGGTCGCGTCCCCGCGCACTTCGTGAGCAGGAACGGGCGGGTCCGTCGGTCCCACGCGACCGTTCCTGCGCACGGCGGTGGGCGGTGGCGTCACCGCGGGGCGGACGGGAGGCCCGGTGCGGGCCCGCCACGGGCCTCCCGGCTCAGGTCGGGTCGCCCTCGGACCGCACCCGCGCGACCAGGTCCGCCCACGGCCCGTCGAGGCGGCGACCCGGGATCGTCACGGTGGTGCGTTCGACGGTGATCGTCCAGCTGAAGTCGTCGGGGACGGGCGCTGCCGTCGGCGCCGGGGTGCGCTGCAGCGCGTCGAGGACGTCGGACCACGCCGTGGGGTCGCTGCTCGTGTCGGTGTCGACCCGCCAGCGCCGTGTGGTGCCGGCGAAGCCCCCGGAGCGGCGGACCTCGATGCGCATGCCCTCGACGCTACGCCCGGGTGGCGCGATCAGTCGAGCACGCCCACCCGCTGCCAGGCCTGACGGACCGCGGTCTGCTCGGCGGATCCGTCCCCGAATCGTCGCCCGGCCGCGTCGACGGTGACGGTCGCGAAGCCCGCGAAGTCGATCGAGGCGGTCACCTCGGGCGACGTCAGGGCGTCCCACCACACGGCACCGGCGCCCAGCCACGCGGGGCCGCCGATGGCCGTGGCCGCCAGGAAGAAGGCGTGGTTCGGGATGCCGGAGTTCGTGTGGACCCCGCCGGCGTCGTCGGTGGTGACGACGAAGCCGGCCATGGTCGCCGGCTGCGGGTCCTTCCCGAGCACCGGGTCGTCGTACGCGGTGCCGGGAGCCCGCATCGACCGCAGCGCGTCGCCCTGCACGGCGTCGGTGAACAGCCCCTCGCCGATGAGCCAGCTCGCCTGCTCCGCCGTCTGACCGGCGGCGTACTGGGCGACCAGTGAGCCGAAGACGTCGCTGATCGACTCGTTGAGGGCGCCCGACTGGCCCTGGTAGGTCAGGTCGGCGGTGTACTGCGTGACGCCGTGCGCGAGCTCGTGGCCGATGACGTCGAGCGCGACGGTGAAGCGGCGGAAGACCTCGTCGTCACCGTCGCCGAACACCATCCGGCTGCCGTCCCAGTAGGCGTTGTCGTACTCCTGGCCGTAGTGCACGGTCGCGTCGAGGGGGAGGCCGGCGCCGTCGATCGACACCCGGTCGAACACCTGGAGCCAGAAGGCGTGCGTGGCGCCGAGGCCCGCGTAGGCCTCGTCGACCGCGGCGTCACCGGAGTCGGCGTCGCCCTCGCGACGGACGACGGTGCCGGGCAGCGTCGTGGTGCCGTGCGCGTCGGTGATCGTCCGCCGCGGGGAGCGGTCCACGGCACCGCTGACGCCGCGCGGTGCGACCAGGTGCTCGTGCTTCGGCGCCTGCACGGCGTCGAGCGAAGCCAGCGCGGTGCGTGCCGCCGAGGCCGCCCGGGGGAACGCCTGGGCATCGGCGACGGCGCGGAGCAGGTAGGGCGGGACGACGGAGCGGATGCGGTCGGTCGCGGTCATGCGCACATGCAACCACCGGGCACCGACACGGCCCCTCGTGGGCTGTCGGTCGGCGGCTGGCGGTCGTCAGTCGCGCTTGCGGTGCTCGACGAGGGCCAGCGCGTACGACTCCCACCACTGGCCCGCCGCGGGGCCGCCGTTGCAGGTGCCGTCGCTGAGCCCGGGTGTCTTCACCCAGAGCAGCGCGTCGAGCCGGGTGCTGCCGCCGGTGACGTGCGGCTCCTGGCCGAGGCCGGCGCCATCGGGGTTGCACCAGGTTCCCCGCCACCCCTGCCCGTTGCGGGAGACGTCGATGACGAAGTGCGGGTCGCCGCCGATCGCGCCGGCGAGCTCGTCGGCGTACGCGCGCTCCTGGTCGACGCGGTAGAAGTTCGACACGTTCGTGAAGAACCCCTGCACCTCGTCGACGCCGGCCTGCCGCAGCCAGTCCGCCATGGTGGCGGTCGGCACACGGTTCTCGTTGCCGCCGTCCAGGTACACGGTGAGCCCGTGGCCGGTCAGCGCGTCGACGGCCTTCCGCAGCAGGGGCAGGCGTTCGTCGCGCAGCCGCTCGCAGTTCTGGATCTGGGCGATCGAGTCGGGTTCGACGAGCACGACGGCGTGCGAACCGGCCATCGCTCGGACGGCGGAACGGACCCACGGCAGGTAGGCGTCGTCCTCGGTGCCGCCCTTCGAGTAGCTGCCGCAGTCGCGGTCCGGGATGTTGTAGAGGACGAACACGGGGGTGGCGCCGCGTTCTTCGGCCGTGCCGACCACCGACCGGATCGTCGATCGGGTCTCGGCCCGCGAGGTGTTCGTCAGCCAGGTCGCGATCGGCTGGTCGGCGATCACGGCGATCTGCTCGGCGGTCCGGGTGTCACCGTCGGCTCGGGCCTGGCGCTCGCGGATGCCGGCCTGGTTCACCGCGGTCGGCTGGCGCGCGAGCCCGCCCGGGAACGCCTCGGCCGCGGACTTCCGCTCGGCGACGGGACGCCCGCTCGGGGTGCCGTCGCCGTCCGGCCGGCCGCCGTTCCACGGGCCGACGACGACGAGCGTCGTGACGACCGCGGCGACGACGACGGCCGCAGCGGCGATCCACCCCCACTGCCGCAGGCCGCTCGCGCGGGGACGGCGTCCGGTGCTGGGTGCCTCGTGCTCCGGCATGCTGCGGTGCTCCTGATCTGCCCGTGCGGTGTCGGGGTGCGGGCGCCGAGCGCGCCCGGACCCATGCTGACAGGTGCGGGGGAGTCCTGACCAGGGCCGATCCGTGATCGCCCAGGCGTCGTGCCGGTGGCTGACAGGAGCGCTCCAGCGACCGCGCAGGACCGTGCAGCACACTGTGCGGATGTTCCGTCGACTCCTCCTCCTCGCCCTGACCGCGGGCTACGCCTGGGTGATCTGGCGGATGACGCTGACCCCGCAGGTCTTCACCTCGGCCCAGAACTCGCTCGTGCTGCACGCGATCGCCTGGGTGCAGCAGCTGCCGCACGGAGCCTGGTTCACGTACGAGCGCACCGAGTTCCTCGCGAACATCGCGATGTTCGTGCCCGTGGGGATGCTCGCTGCGCTGTGGCTGCCCCGGCGCTGGTGGATCCTCGGCGCGCTCGTCGCGGTCGCGCTGTCCACTGGCATCGAGTTCGCGCAGGCCACCTACCTGCCGTACCGGGTCGCGGACCCGCGCGACGTGCTGTCGAACGGCCTCGGTGGACTGCTCGGTGCGACGCTGGTCGGACTCGTCCGCAGTCTGCTGCCGGAGCGTCGCCGCCGACGCCGTCTGCACCCCAGGACCGCCTAGGACTCTGGTAGTCTTCTGCGGTTGCCGTCGAACGGCCGCGGACAAAGAGCGCTCGTGCATCAGGCACGGGCACCGCGCAACGGACAGGAAGGGGATCACCATGGCACTTGACGCACAGGTCAAGCAGGAGATCATCGAAGAGTACGCGACCCACCCGGGCGACACCGGATCCCCCGAGGTCCAGGTCGCCGTTCTGACGCGTCGTATCAACGACCTGAACGAGCACCTCAAGGAGCACAAGCACGACCACCACTCGCGTCGTGGCCTGCTCCTCATGGTCGGTCAGCGTCGCCGTCTCCTCGGCTACCTCTCCGACGTCGACATCGCCCGCTACCGCACGCTCATCGAGCGCCTCGGCCTGCGTCGCTAGTCGACCGACACACGCTTGACCGAACGCCCCGGACCTCCTCGTGAGGACCGGGGCGTTCTTCGTTCCCGGGCGCGGGCCGTGGCGACGGGAATGGTTGTGAGCAGAACCGGGTTGGATGCTATGTTCATGCAAACGCATCGAAAGTCGGGAAGCATCATGACCACCATCGCCGTCGTCTCCGCCGGGCTCTCCGAGCCCAGCTCCACCCGCCTGCTCGCCGACCGTCTGGGGGAGGCCGCCGTGGCGTCGCTCGTCGCCGAGGGCACCCCGGCACACGTCGTGCACGTCGAGCTCCGGCCGCTCGCGCACGAGATCACCGACGCGATGCTCACCGGTTTCGCTGCCCCGGCGCTCTCGGCAGCGACGGCTGCGGTGGTCGAGGCCGACGCCGTCGTGTTCGTCACGCCGATCTTCACCGCCGGCGTCAGCGGACTGGCCAAGTCGTTCCTGGACGTGCTCGACAAGGACTCGATGGCCGACATGCCCGTCCTGCTCGGTGCCACCGGCGGGACCTCGCGGCACTCCCTCGCGATCGACCACGCGCTGCGGCCCGTCTTCGCGTACCTGCGCGCAGCGATCGTGCCCACCGGGGTCTTCGCCGCGACCGACGACTGGGGGACCGACGGTGACGCGGCCGCCCTGGACGGTCGCATCCGCCGGGCCGGAGCCGACCTGGCCTGGGCCATCCGCGCCTCCAGGCGGGCGCCGCGGGAAGCCGACGCGCTCCCCGCGACCCCGGACTTCGCGAGCCTGCTCGGCGGCCTCGGCCACTGACCCGCGGACCCGTCGCCGCCGCCGTCGCCGGGGGCACGTGCTCTTAGGCGGACCACAGGGTTCGTATGGTCGGTGCGCGGCGGGTGCGCGGCTCGCTCATCGGTGCCCTCGGGAACCTCGTCATGACGACGAGGAGGACCGATGGACACCAGAGGCAGCGGCAGGCGATCCGCACGGATCACGAGTGCGCTCGTCAGCACGGGCGGGCTCGTGGTGGCGGTGGTCACCGGTGCGGGGCTCTGGCTCGGGCACGAGCAGGCGAGCACGAGCAGTGACACGAGTACGAGCAGCTCCAGCAGCAGTGAGTCCAGCAGCAGCGCCGACACGAGCACGAACACCGACTCGTCGACCCAGCCGACCGACGCCGCGACCGACTCCGGAACGACCGACTCCGGTACGACGGACTCGGACACGACCGACTCGGACACCGGCGTCTCGCAGGGCACCACCGGCGGGACCTCCGACACCACGACGACGGGGTCGTGACCGTGCGCGCCACCACCGAGTGGGACCTCTGGACCACGACCGCCCGGGTCGTCCTCGACCACCGGGACCGTCGGCACCTCGCCGCCGCGGAGTCCTGCGTCCGGCGGGTCACCTCCGCCGTCGACGCCGCGTGCAGCCGATTCCGCGACGACTCCGAACTCACCGCACGCGCCGACGACCTGGTGCGTGGCACCGAGGTGTCGCCGCTCCTCGCCGCACTCGTGCACCAGGCGCTCGACGCAGCGCGGCTCTCCGACGGCGACGTCGATCCGACCCTCGGGCGCCGGATGGTGTCCCTCGGGTACGACGCTGCCTTCGCCGACGCCCGGCCGGTCCCGTCGCCCGAGGCCCTGTCGCGTGCACTCGACGACCGTCCGGCGTGGCAGCGCATCCTGCTGTCGGGCACGTTCCTGCGCATCCCCGAGGGCGTCACGCTCGACCTCGGTGCCACGGCGAAGGCCGCTGCCGCCGACATGGCTGCGGCGAGCATCACCGCGCGGCTCGGCATCGGTGCGCTGGTGTCGCTCGGCGGCGACGTTGCGACCGCCGGCCCGGATCCGTCCGGCGGCTGGCAGGTGCGGGTGCAGGACCTCGAGGGTGACCCGGTCGACCACGTCCGGATCGCCTCGGGGTGGTCCGTCGCGACCTCGAGCACGCAGAAGCGCCGCTGGGAGCAGGAGGGCACCACCCGGCACCACATCCTCGACCCACGGTGGGGTCTGCCCGCCGAGCCGGTCTGGCGCACGGTGACCGTCGTCGCCCCGTCGTGCACCACCGCCAACACGATGACGACCGCCGCCGTCGTGCGCGGTCGCACCGCCGCTGAGTGGCTCCGGCGGAGCGGACGCGCCGCCCGGCTCGTCGCCGCCGACGGCACGGTCGTGCGGCTCGGCGGCTGGCCCGACGACCAGGGCACGGACGACCAGCGCGCCGACGAGCGGCCCGACGACGACCGATCGGCGGTCGCCTGATGGACACCGCGCTCTGGGTGGTCGGCCGGGGCACCGGCGTCACCGCCGTCCTGCTCCTCACCCTCACCGTGCTCCTCGGCATCGTCACCAGGGGCGGACGACCGCTGCCCGGACTGCCCCGGTTCGCCGTGCAGCTCGTGCACCGGGACGTCGCCCTCGCCGCCACCGTGTTCGTCGCGGTGCACGTGGGGTCGCTGTTGCTCGACACCGAGGCCGAGCTCCGCCTGCTCGACACGGTCGTGCCGTTCGTCGGCGCGTACCGGTGGTTCTGGCTGGGGCTCGGCACCCTGGCCGTCGACCTGCTCGTCGTGCTCGTCGTCACCGCACTGCTCCGCCGTGCGATCGGCCCGCGGGTCTTCCGCGCCGTGCACCGGGCGGCCTACGTCATGTGGCCGATCGCCCTGGCCCACGCGGTCGGCACGGGGACCGACGGCACCTCCGTGTGGTTCCTCGTGCTCGCCGGCGGCTGCACCGCGGCCGTCGTCGCCGCCGTCGTCTGGCGCTGCACCGCCCGTGTCACCGAGTTCCGTTCCGCGAAGCTGGAGGTCGTCCGATGACCCTGACCCACCCACGCACCGTCGTCCCGCCCACGGGCACCCGACGGCTCCTGGCCGCACCCGGTCCGGCGCGCATCGACCACGAGGACGCCTTCGGCCCGATGCCGCAACTCGGCCCGTGGGTGGTCGACGAACTCGGACGCGCCGGCGTCGACGGTCGCGGCGGAGCCGGTTTCCCGCTCGCCCGGAAGCTCGCCGCAGTGACCGCCCGCGGCCGCCGTCGGGGCCGGGGTGCGCCCCTCGTGGTCGCGAACGGCGCCGAGGGGGAACCCGCCAGCCGCAAGGACGCCGTCCTGCTCGAGCGCGCACCGCACCTGGTGCTCGACGGCATCGTCGTCGCGGCCGCCGCGATCGGGGCGTCCGAGGCCGTCCTCGCCACCAGCGACCGACTCGCCGGTCCTGTCCGCCGGGCCCTGGCGGAACGCGCCGACCGCGGCGCCGGCCGCGGCGCCGGCCCGGTCCCGATCAGCGTGCGGATCCTGCCCCACGCCTCCTTCGTCTCCGGGGAGGCCAGCGCCCTCGCGTCGGCCGTCGCCGGTGGCCGGGGTCTGCCCGAGGACCGCGTGGTGCGGCTCGCCGAACGGGGGCCGAGCGGGCGACCGACCCTGGTGTCGAACGTCGAGACCCTGGCCCAGGCGGCACTCGTCGTGCGCTTCGGTGCGGCGTGGGCGAGGGGCGTCGGCAGCACGAGTGCACCAGGCACCCGGCTCGTCACGGTGAGCGACGTGACGGACCCGACCACCGCGGTGGTGCTGGAGACCGCCGGGGGTGCGCCGCTCGGGGAACTGCTGCGGGCCTCCCGGCTGCCGGTGACCGATCCGGTGCACGCACGCGCCGTGCTGGTCGGCGGATGGGGCGGGACGTGGCTGGCCGCCGCGGCCCTCGACGCGTCGTTCGACCCCGAGGGGCTGGCACGGTGGGGCGCGGTGCCCGGGGCCGGCGTGCTCGCCGTGCTCGACGACCGGACCTGCCCGATCGCGGTGACGGCACGGCTGGCGACGGCGCTCGCTGGAGCGTCGGCCGGACGGTGCGGACCGTGCGTGAACGGGCTGCCGCGGATCGCCGACGTCGTCGGGGACCTGGCGTCGGGACGAGCCGGCGTCGGGAGCGTCGCCTCCGGGCGAGCAGCCGGGGACCTGGCGGGCGAGGTGCGTCGGGTCGCCGCGCTGGTCGACGGTCGAGGGGCGTGTCACCACCCGGACGGGGTGGCACGGATGGTGCGGAGCGCACTCGACGTGTTCCACGACGACGTGCAGGCGCACCTCGGCGGCGGGTGCCTGCTGCAGCGCGGGGGTGCGCGGTGAGCGGGGGTGCGGCCACGGGCGACGTCTCGCTGCACGTCGACTGGACGCGCTGTCGGGGCCGCGGACTCTGCACCGAACTGTTCGCCGAACGGCTCGAGCGCGACGAGTGGGGCTACCCGATCGCCCGGGCCGGCGACCCCGGTGCCCGCGCTGGCAGCCCGGGCGACCCCGGTGCCCGGCCGGACGCCGGCGACCCCGGTGCCCGGCCGGACGCCGGCGACCCCGGTGCCCGCGCCGGCAGCCCGGGCGACCCCGGTGCCCCCGGCGCCGGCTCCCGTGACGTCCCGGTCCGTCCGCACGAGCGGGCCGCTGCGGCCGACGCCGTCGCGATGTGCCCCCTGCAGGCGCTCAGACTCGTGGAGCGGTGAGCGGCGGGAGACCGCCCGGCCGGCCCGGCGCTCAGTACCAGTGGGGGTTGACGCTCATCTCGTGGCCCCACGCCGCGCAGGGTGAGCCGTAGGCGCTCTTGATGTACGCGAGCCCCCAGTCGATCTGCGTGTTCGCGTTGGTGCGCCAGTCGGCTCCGGCGACCGCCATCTTCTCGGCCGGCAGCGACTGCGGGATGCCGTAGGCGCCGCTCGAGGCGTTCAGGGCGTTCGCCCGCCACCCGGACTCCTGCGTCCAGAGCGACACCAGGCACGAGAACTGGTCGGAGCCCCACCCGTACGACCCGAGCGCGCTCCGTGCGTAGGCCTGTGCGGCTGCCGGGTCCACGGCGACGCCCCCGGTGCTCGGGTAGGACGAGCCGGTGCCGCCGCTCGTGGCGCCACCGCCGGGGGCGCTGCTGCCGGCGTTCGCAGTGGCTGCGTTGGCCGCCGCCTCGGCCGCCGCCGCTGCGGCCCGCTTGCGCTGTTGCTCCGCCTTCTGCGCGGCGACCCGCTGGCCGAGCTCGTACCCGGCCTCCTGCTTCGCGGTGCTGTCCTTGAGCGACGCGAGCTGTGCGTACAGCTCGTCGCTGTGCTGCTCCGTCGACTCGACGGCGGCGTCCGCCGCCTGTTCCGCCGACTTCGCCGCGGCCGAGCGTTCCTCGGCCGCCTGCGCGCGCGTCGCGCGTTCCGTCTCGGCCCGCTCGGCCTGCTCGTGCAGCGACGACGCCGTGCCGGCTGCGACGGACGCCTCGTCCATGACGCCGGACCAGGTCTCCGACAGCTGGTCGAGGGCGCCGAGCTGGTACAGCAGCTGGTCCGGGTCCTTCGCGGTCGCGATCCGGGTCGTCATCTGGTTCGTGCTGCCGTCGCGGTACAGGTTCGCGGCCAGTTGGCCGGCTCGCTGCTGGGCCCGGTCCGCCGTCTCGCTCGCGTGCTGCGCCTGGGCCTGGAGGCTCGTGGCGGCCTGGGTGGCCGACGCCAACTCCGCCTCGGCCGCGTCCGCCTTCGACGAGGCCACCAGGGCGGCCTGCGACTTCGCGGCTGC